>NZ_WAAS01000002.1:0-143595 GCF_008806585.1 Micromonospora sp. AMSO12t | reverse complement strand
GAGCCGCCCGCCGCCGACGCCGCGGCCCCCGCCGACGCCGGCCCGGCCCCCGCCCTGCCGGCGGTGCCCGTGCTGCTGTCCGCCCGGTCGGAGGCCGCGCTGAGGGCGCAGGCGGGCCGCTGGGCCCGGTGGCTGGACGACGACGAGACCCTCCGGCCGGTGGACGTCGGCTGGTCGTCGGTGGTGTCGCGCTCCGCGCTGGAGCACCGCGCGGTCCTCACCGCCACCGACCGCGAGGACCTGCTGGCCGGGCTGCGCGCCCTCGCCGCCGGCCAGCCGTCCGGCGCGGTGGTCGCCGCTCAGGCCGCCGACCGGGGCCCGCTCGCGGTGCTCTTCTCCGGCCAGGGCGCGCAGCGCGCCGGCATGGGCCGGGAGTTGTACGCCGAGTTCCCGGTCTTCGCGACCGCCCTCGACGAGGTGTGCGTGCAGCTCGACCCGCTGCTGCCGCGCCCGCTGAAGGACGTGCTGTTCGCACCGGAGGGTTCCGCCGAGGCGGAGCTGCTGGACCAGACCGCGTTCACCCAGGCCGGGCTGTTCGCCGTCGAGGTGGCGCTGTTCCGGCTCGTCGGCTCGTACGGCGTGGTGCCGGACTTCGTGGGCGGCCACTCGATCGGCGAGGTCGCCGCCGCGCACGTGGCCGGGGTGCTGTCCCTGGCCGACGCGGCGGCGCTGGTGGCGGCGCGGGGCCGGCTGATGCAGGCGCTGCCCACGGGCGGCGGGATGCTCGCCGTCGCGGCGGCCGAGGCCGACGTGCTCGCCACGCTCGACGGCCTGGCCGACGTGGGAGTCGCGGCCGTGAACGGGCCGACCTCGGTGGTCGTCTCCGGCGCCGTCGAGGCCCTCGACGAGGTGGAGCGGCTCTGGAAGGACCGAGGCGCACGCACCCGCCGGCTCACGGTCAGCCATGCGTTCCACAGTCCGCTGATGGAGCCGATGCTCGACGGGTTCCGGGCCGTCCTCGACGGGCTGACCTTCGCCGCGCCGACGTTGCCGATCGTGTCGAACGTGACCGGGGCGCTCGCCGACGCCGACGAGATCCGCACCGCCGACTACTGGGTGCGCCACGTCCGGCAGGCCGTCCGCTACGCCGACGGGGTCGCCGCGCTGCGCGCCGCCGGCGTGGACGCGTTCCTGGAGATCGGCCCGCGCAGCGTACTGACCGCGATGACCCGGGACGTGCTGAGCGGGCAGGAGCCGGCGGACGCCGACGACGACACCCCGGTCATCGCCGTGCCCGTCCTGCGCGCCGACCGCCCCGAGGCGCGGGCCCTGCTCGCCGCCCTCTCCGAGCTGCACGTCAACGGGGCGCCCGTCGACTGGCCGGCCCTCTACGCCGGCACCGGCGCGACCCCGGTCGCCCTGCCCACGTACGCGTTCCAGCGGCAGCGTTACTGGCCCGAGCAGATGCCGGTCTCGGTCACCGGCCCGGTCAGCCCGGACGTGGTGGACGTCGAGTTCTGGTCGGCGGTGGAACGTTCCGACGTGGCGGCCCTCGCCGCGCAGTTCGGCGACGACGGGGCGGACGTCCTGGCCCCGGCCCTGCCGGTCCTGTCGTCCTGGCGCAAGGCGCGGCTGCGGGACGCGGTCGTCGACGGCTGGTCGTACCGGGTGGTGTGGAAGCGGACCGCCGCCCCCGCGCCGGTCAGCCCGTCCGGCCGCTGGCTGCTCGTCGAACCGGCCGGCGACGCCCCCACGACGGAATGGGCCGAGGCGCTCGCGGGGGCACTGGTCGCCGCCGGCGGCGAGGTGTCCCGGCTGGCGGTGGACCCGACGGCGGAGCGCGACCAGGTGACGGCGCGGGTGGCCGAGGCCGTGGGGGACAGCCCGTTCACCGGGATCGTCTCCCTGCTGGGCCTGCTGGACCGGCCGCACCCCGGCCAGCCGGCGGTGCCGCTCGGCACGGCCGCCACGATGACGCTGGTGCAGGCCCTGCACGCCGCCGACGTCGCCGCGCCACTGTGGACGGTCACCCGGGGCGCGGTCGGCACCGGCGACGCCGACCCGGTCCGCAGCGTCGCCCAGGGCGGCCTGTGGGGCCTGGCCCGGGTCGCCGGGCTGGAACACCCGCAGCTCTGGGGCGGCCTCGTCGACCTGCCGGACGGCCCCGACCGGAGCGACTGGGACCACCTGGTGGGCGTCCTGACCGGCGGCGGCCCCGAGGACCAGGTCGCCGTACGGCCCTCGGCCGTCTTCGTACGCCGACTGGTGCGCGCCACGCCGGCCGCCGTAGGCACCGTCGAGCGCTGGCAGCCGTCCGGCACCGTCCTGATCACCGGCGGCACCGGGGCGCTCGGCGCCCACGTGGCCCGCTGGGCGGCGGCCAACGGCGCGGCGCACGTCGTGCTGACCAGCCGCCGGGGCGAGCACGCTCCCGGGGCGGCCGAGCTGCGCGACGAGCTGACCGGGCTCGGCGCCCGGGTGACCCTGGTCGCCGCCGACATGGCCGACCGCGCCCGCGTCGAGGCGCTGCTGCGCGACGTCGACGCCGATCCGGCGCCGCTGACCGCGGTGGTGCACGCCGCCGGGGTGGGCCAGCTGAACATGCTTGCCGACACCGACCTCGCCGGGCTGGCCGGGGTACTCGACGGCAAGATCGCCGGTGCCGTGCACCTGGACGAGCTGCTGGGCGACCGGCCGCTCGACGCGTTCGTGCTCTTCTCCTCCATCGCCGGCATCTGGGGCAGCGGCGGACAGGCCGCGTACGCCGCCGGCAACGCCTTCCTCGACGCGCTCGCCGAGCGGCGCCGCGCCCGTGGCCTGGCCGCCACCGCCGTGGCCTGGGGACCCTGGGCCGAGGGCGGCATGGCCAGCGGCGAGGGCCAGGAACTGCTGGCCCGGCGCGGCCTCAGCCCCATGTCGCCGGCCCAGGCCGTGTACGCGCTGCGCAGCGCCGTCGGCCGGGCCGTGCCGTCGGTGACCGTGGCGGACGTCGACTGGTCCCTGTTCACCCCGGCGTTCGCCGCCGCCCGCGCCCGCCCCCTGCTCGACGACATCGCCGAGGCGCGCGACGCCCTGCGCGTGGTCGACGCCGAACCGGAGGACACCGCCGGCGGCGGGCTGCGGCAGCACCTGTTGACGCTGCCCCGCGCCGAGCAGGACCGCCACCTGACCGACCTCGTACGCACGCACACCGCCGCCGTGCTCGGCCACTCCGGCACCGAGCTGGTCAAGGCGAACCGGGCGTTCAAGGAGCTGGGCTTCGACTCGCTGACCGCTGTCGAGCTGCGCAACCGGCTCGGCGCCGCCACCGGACTCACCCTGCCCACCACCCTGGTCTTCGACTACCCGAACCCGGCCGCCCTCGCCGACCACCTGTCGGCGACGCTGCGCCTGCACGAGGTCGACACCGTCACCACCTGGGGCCCCGCCGGGCCGGTGGACGACGACCCGATCGTCATCGTCGGCATGAGCTGCCGGTACCCGGGCGGCGTGGCCAACCCGGACGACCTGTGGGACCTGGTCGCCACCGGGCGCGACGGGATCAGCGGCTTCCCCGACGACCGGAACTGGGACATGGGCCGGCTGCTGGCCGTCGACGCCGACGGGCGACCCGTGTCGCACACCCGCGAGGGCGGCTTCGTCGACGGCGCCACCACGTTCGACCCCGGCTTCTTCGGCATCTCGCCGCGCGAGGCGGTCGCCATGGACCCGCAGCAGCGCCTGCTGCTGGAGGCGTCCTGGGAGGCCGTCGAGCAGGCCGGCATCGACCCGGACGAGCTGCGCGGCAGCCGTACCGGCGTCTTCGTCGGCGCCTCCCCGTCGGGCTACGGCACCACCGACACCCCGGCGGAGCTGGCCGGATACCAGCTCACGGGCGGCGCGCACAGCGTCATCTCCGGCCGGGTGTCGTACACCTTCGGGCTGGAGGGCCCGGCGGTGACGGTCGACACCGCCTGCTCGTCGTCGCTGGTGGCGGTGCACCTGGCCGCCCAGGCGCTGCGCGGCGGCGAGTGCGACATGGCGCTGGCCGGCGGCGTCACCGTCATGGTGACCCCGGGCGCCTTCGTCGAGTTCTCCCGCCAGGGCGGCCTCGCCCCGGACGGGCGCTGCAAGTCCTTCGCCGCCGACGCCGACGGCACCGGCTGGTCGGAGGGCGTCGGCGTACTGCTGGTCCAGCGGCTCTCCGACGCCCGGCGGCAGGGCCGCCAGGTGCTCGCCGTGATCGCCGGCAGCGCCGTCAACCAGGACGGCGCGTCCAACGGCCTCACCGCCCCCAACGGGCCCGCCCAGCAGCGGGTGATCCGGCAGGCCCTCGCGAACGCCCGGCTGACCACGGCCGACGTGGACGCCGTCGAGGCGCACGGCACGGGTACGACCCTGGGCGACCCCATCGAGGCGCAGGCGCTGCTGGCCACCTACGGCCAGGGCCGCCCCGCCGACCGGCCGCTGCTGCTCGGCTCGATCAAGTCGAACATCGGCCACAGCCAGGCCGCCGCCGGTGTCGCCGGCATGATCAAGATGGTGCAGGCGATGCGGTACGGCCTGCTCCCGCAGACCCTGCACCTCGACGAGCCGACCCCCCACGTGGACTGGACCGCGGGAGCGGTGTCCCTGCTGGCCGAGGCGCGTCCCTGGCCAGCGGTGGACCGGCCGCGCCGGGCCGCCGTGTCGTCGTTCGGCATCAGCGGTACGAACGTGCACCTGATCCTGGAGCAGCCGTCCGCGCCGACCGGCGGGGACGAGCCGGAGGTCGAGGGCGAGCCCTCGCGGACGCCGTCGGTGCTGCCGGTGCTGCTCTCGGCCCGGGACGCGGCCGGACTGTCGGCGCAGGCCGACCGCTGGGCGCAGTGGCTCAGCGGCACCCGGACCTCGCGCCCGCTCGACGTGGCCTGGTCGTCGGTGGCGTCGCGGTCCGTGCTGGAGCACCGGGCGGTCGTGTCCGGTGCGACCCGCGACGAGCTGCTGGCGGGCCTCGAAGCCGTGGCGGCGGGCGAGCCCTCGGCCGGCGTGCTCACCGGCCCGGGCACTCAGCGCGGCCAGCTCGCGCTGTTGTTCTCGGGTCAGGGTGCGCAGCGTGCCGGGATGGGCCGGGAGTTGTCGGCGGAGTTCCCGGTGTTCGCGACCGCGCTGGCCGAGGTGTGTGCGCATCTCGATCCGTTGTTGCCGCGTCCGTTGCGGGAGGTGTTGTTCGCTGAGGCGGGCAGCCCCGAGGCGGGGTTGCTGGATCGGACGGTGTTCACGCAGGCTGGGTTGTTCGCGGTCGAGGTGGCGCTGTTCCGGTTGGTGGAGTCGTTCGGGGTCGTGCCGGACATGCTGGCCGGTCACTCGATCGGTGAGGTGACGGCGGCGTACGTGGCCGGGGTGTTGTCCCTGGCCGACGCGTGCCAGCTCGTGGCCGCGCGGGGCCGGCTGATGCAGGCGCTGCCCACGGGTGGCGGGATGCTGGCGGTGGCCGCTGACGAGGCTGCGGTGGCGGAGTCTCTCGCTGGGCTGACCGACCGCGTCGGCATCGCCGCGGTCAACGGCCCCGCCGCGGTGGTGGTGTCGGGTGCGGTTGACGCGCTGGACGAGGTCGAGCGGCTCTGGCGCGACCGGGGCATCCGCACTCGCCGGCTGACGGTCAGCCACGCGTTCCACAGCCCGTTGATGGAGCCGATGCTGGCCGAGTTCCGGGCGGTACTGGACGGGTTGACGTTCTCCGTGCCGTTGCTGCCGGTCGTGTCGAACGTGACCGGTGCGCTGGCCGGCGACGAGATCCGTACGGCCGACTACTGGGTGCGGCACGTGCGTGAGGCCGTCCGCTACGCCGACGGGGTCACCGCCCTGCGCGAGGCGGGTGTGGACACGTTCCTGGAGGTCGGCCCGCAGAGCGTGCTGACCGCGATGGCCGCCGACGTGCTGCCCGACGACGACGGTGTGCTGGCCGTGGCCGTGCAGCGGCGGGACCGGGCGGAGGCGCAGGCGCTGCTGCACGCCCTGGCGGAGCTGCACGTGCACGGCGTGCCGGTGACCTGGACGCAGTGGTTCGCCGACACTGGCGCGCGCCGCGTCGACCTGCCCACGTACGCCTTCCACCGCGAGCGGTACTGGCTGCCGCCGGCCGGCCAGTCGGCCGACGTCTCGGGAGCCGGCCTCGGCGTGGCGCGGCACCCGCTGCTCGGCGCGGCGGTGTCGGTCGCCGGCGAGGACATGGTCGTGCTGACCGGCCGGCTGTCGGTGTCGACCCACCCGTGGCTCGCCGACCACGTCATCTCCGGCGCCGTGATCGTGCCCGGCACCGCCCTGGTGGACCTCGTCGTCCGGGCGGGCGACGAGGTCGGTGCCTCCCGTGTCCGCGAACTGACCGTGCTCGCCCCGCTCGTGCTGCCCGCCACCGGCGGCGGGGTACGGGTACAGGTCCGGGTCGGTCCCGTCGACGGGACCGGCAGCCGCTCGGTGACCGTGCACTCCCAGCCCGAGGACGACCCCGAGTCGGGCTGGACCCGGCACGCCGACGGCCTCGTCAACGCCCCCACGGCCGACGAGCCCACGGTGGGCGCGTGGCCGCCGCCCGGCGCGTCCGAGGTGGACGTCACCGGCTGGTACCCGGCGGTGGCCGAGCACGGGCTCTCCTACGGGCCGGTCTTCCGTGGCCTGCGGCGGGCGTGGACCGCCGAGGGCGAGGTGTTCGCCGAGGTCGCACTCCCCGACGAGGTGCTCGGGGACCCGGCGGGATTCGGGGTGCACCCGGCACTGCTGGACGCCGCCCTGCACCCCGTCGGGCTGCTGCCCGCCGACGGGGCCGGTGGCGCCCGGGTGCCGTTCGCGTTCGAAGGCGTGCAGGTCCACGCGGTCGGGGCCCGGACGCTCCGGGTCCGCCTCACCGCCACCGGCAGCTCCGTGCGGCTGGTCGCCGTCGACGAGACCGGTGTGCCGGTGGTGTCGGTGGACTCGCTGACGCTGCGCGAGCTGACCGGCATGGCGGCGCCGTCCGACGAGGCGCACCGATCCCTGTTCGAGGTGTCCTGGCAGCCCGAGCAGATCACCGCGCCCGACGGCGCGTACGGCTGGGTCGTGCTCGGTGACCGGCCGCTCGACGGCGCGCCGCAGCTTCCGGCGTACGCCGAGGTCGCGGCGGTGGCCACGGCGGTGACGGACGGAACGGCCCCCGCTCCCGCGGCGCTGCTGCTGCCCGTCTCTCCGGCGGCGCCCGGGGCGGACCTGCCCGACGCGGCGCGGTCGGTCACGGCGGACGTCCTCGGCGCGGTGCAGGCCTGGCTGGCCGCCGATTCCCTGGCGGACTCGCGGCTGGTCGTGGTGACCCGTGGCGCGGTGGCCACCGGCACGACCGACCGCGTCACCGACCTGGCGGGCGCCGCGGTCTGGGGCCTGCTGCGCTCGGCCCAGTCGGAACACCCCGGCCGGATCGTGCTGGCCGACCTCGAACCGGGCGTCGACCTGGACGCCGACCTGCTGGCCCTGCTCGCCGCAGCCGCCGACGACCCCGCCCTCGGCGGGCAGCTCGCGGTGCGGGCGGGCACGGCGTACCTGCCGCGGCTGGTCCGCGCCACCGGCGACGCGCGCACCCCGGCGACCCTGGGCCGGGGGACCGTCCTCGTCACCGGCGGCACCGGCTCGCTCGGCGCCCTGGTGTCCGAACACCTCGTCACGGCGTACGGCGTGCGCTCGCTGGTGCTGGCGTCCCGGCAGGGCCCGGCGGCCCCCGGCGCCGACGACCTGGTGCAGCGGCTGGCCGAGCTGGGCGCGACCGCCCGGGTGGTCGCCACGGACGTGACCGACCGCGAGCGCGTCGGCGAGCTGGTCCGGGCGATCACCGCCGAGGACCGCCTGGCCGGGGTGGTGCACACCGCCGGCGTCCTCGACGACGGCGTGATCAGCGGGATCACCGCCGAGCGGCTGGCGGACGTGCTGGCCCCGAAGGTCACGGCCGGCTGGTGGCTGCACGAGGCGACCGCCGAGCTGGACCTCGACCTGTTCGTGCTCTTCTCCTCCGTCGCCGGGGTGCTCGGCTCTCCCGGCCAGGCCGCCTACGCGGCCGGCAACGCCTTCCTGGACGCCCTCGCCGTGCTGCGGGCGCAGCGCGGGCTGCCCGCGGTCAGCCTCGCGTGGGGCATGTGGGACACGGACGGCATGGCCGCGTCGATCAACGACACCGACCGGGCGCGGGTGACCCGGGCCGGTCTGGTTCCGATGACCGCCCCGGTCGGGCTCGGGCTGTGGGACGCCGCCCTGGCCCACGGCGGCGCGGCGCTGGTACCGGCGGTGGTCGACCTGCCCGCCATGCGGGCGCAGACCGCCGCCGGCCGGGTGCCGGTGATGCTGCGGGCCCTGGTGGGACCGGGCACGAAGCGTCGCCGCTCCGGCTCCGGCGCCTGGGTCGACCGGCTGGCCGGGCTCGACCCACAGGAGGCGCGCACGCAGGTGGCCCTGCTGGTCCGGGGGATGATCGCGCAGGTCCTCGGTCACGGCGGCGCCGAGGCGGTGCCGGCGGACCGGGCGTTCCGGGAACTGGGCTTCGACTCGCTGACCGCCGTCGAGCTGCGCAACCGGATCAACGGCGCGACCGGGCTGCGGCTCACGTCGACGCTCGTCTTCGACTACCCGACCCCCGGCGCCCTGTCGGAGCACCTGTACGAGCAGCTGTCCGGCCAGGTCGCCGACCAGCAGCAGGCCGTGCGGGCGACCACCGTCGACGAGCCGATCGCGATCGTGGGCATGGCCTGCCGCTACCCGGGTGGCGTGACGAACCCGCAGCAGCTGTGGGACCTGGTCGCCGCCGGGGCCGACGGCATCGGCGAGTTCCCCACCGACCGGGGCTGGGAACTCGACCGGCTCTTCCACCCCGACCCGGACAACCCCGGCACGTCGTACACCCGGCACGGTGGCTTCCTGTACGGGGCCGCCGAGTTCGACCCGGACTTCTTCGGCATCTCGCCGCGCGAGGCGATCGCGATGGACCCGCAGCAGCGGCTGCTGCTGGAGACCTCGTGGGAGACGTTCGAGTCGGCCGGTCTCGACCCGCAGCGGTTGCGCGGCAGCCGGACCGGCGTGTTCGCCGGCCTGATGTACCACGACTACGCCTCCGGCGTGCAGGACCTGCCCGAGGGCGTGGGCGGTTACCTCGGCACCGGCACCTCCGGCAGCGTGCTGTCCGGTCGGGTGGCGTACACGTTCGGCCTGGAGGGGCCGGCGGTCACCGTCGACACGGCGTGCTCGTCGTCGCTGGTGGCGCTGCACCTCGCGGTGCAGGCGTTGCGCAGCGGCGAGTGTGATCTGGCGCTGGCCGGTGGCGTGACGGTGATGGCCACCCCCGGCACGTTCATCGAGTTCTCCCGGCAGCGGGGTCTGTCGGCCGACGGCCGCTGCAAGTCGTTCGCGGCGTCGGCCGACGGCACCGGCTGGTCCGAGGGCGTCGGCGTGCTGCTCGTGCAGCGCCTCTCCGACGCCCGGCGCGAGGGCCGGCGGGTCCTGGCGGTGGTACGCGGATCGGCGATCAACCAGGACGGCGCGTCCAACGGGCTGACCGCCCCGAACGGTCCCTCTCAGCAGCGGGTCATCCGGCAGGCGCTGGCGAACGCGCGGCTCACCACCGCCGACGTGGACGCCGTCGAGGCGCACGGCACCGGCACCACCCTCGGCGACCCCATCGAGGCGCAGGCCCTGCTGGCGACGTACGGGCAGGACCGTCCGGAGGACCGGCCGCTGTGGCTGGGCTCGATCAAGTCGAACATCGGCCACACCCAGGCCGCCGCCGGGGTGGCCGGCATCATCAAGATGATCATGGCGATGCGCCACGGGCTGCTGCCGTCCACGCTGCACGTCGACGAGCCGTCCCCGCACATCGAGTGGAGCGCCGGGGCGGTCTCCCTGCTCACCGAGGCACGCGACTGGCCCGTGGCGGGCCGGCCGCGCCGCGCGGCGGTCTCGTCGTTCGGAGTCAGCGGCACCAACGCGCACGTCATCATCGAGCAGCCCCCCGCAGAGGCGGAGCCGACCCGGGGCGAGGGCGCGCCGACGCCCGCCGCCGAGCGGCTGCCGGCCCCGGTGCTGCTGTCGGCCCGCTCCGAGGCCGCCGTCGCGGCCCAGGCGGAGCGCTGGGCCCGCTGGATCGCCGGCGACGAGGAACTGCGCCCCGTCGACGTCGGCTGGTCGTCGGCGGTCAGCCGGGCCGTCATGGAGCACCGCGCGGTGGTCACCGCGACGGACCGGGACGAACTGCTGTCCGGGCTGCGCGCCCTCGCCGCCGGCGAGTCGGCCGCCACCGTGGTCGACGGCACGGGCGCGACGCGTACGCAGCTGGCTGTGCTCTTCTCCGGCCAGGGTGCGCAGCGCGCCGGGATGGGCCGGGAGTTGTCCGCCCTGTTCCCGGTGTTCGCGACCGCGCTGGACGAGGTGTGCGGACACCTCGACCCGCTGCTGCCGCGTCCGTTGCGGGAGGTGCTGTTCGCCGAGGCGGGCAGCCCCGAGGCGGAGCTGCTGGACCAGACCGTCTTCACGCAGGCCGGTCTGTTCGCGGTCGAGGTGGCGCTGTTCCGCCTCGTGGAGTCGTTCGGGGTCGTGCCGGACATGCTGGCCGGTCACTCGATTGGCGAGGTGACGGCCGCGTACGTGGCCGGGGTGTTGTCGCTGGCCGACGCGTGTGCTCTCGTGGCCGCGCGGGGCCGGTTGATGCAGGCGCTGCCCACGGGCGGCGGGATGCTGGCCGTGGCCGCCGCCGAGGCCGCCGTGGCGGAGTCGATCGCCGGGCTGACCGACCGCGTCGGCATCGCGGCCGTCAACGGGCCCACCGCCGTGGTGGTCTCGGGTGCGGTCGAGGCCCTGGACGAGGTGGAGCAGGCCTGGCGGGACCGGGGCGTGCGTACCCGCCGGCTCACCGTCAGCCACGCGTTCCACAGCCCGCTGATGGCGCCGATGCTCGACGAGTTCCGCGCCGTACTGGCGGGGCTGACGTTCCGGGCGCCGCTGCTGCCGGTGGTGTCGAACCTGACCGGCGCGCTCGCCGACCCGCAGGAGATCACCCGCGCCGAGTACTGGGTGCGGCACGTGCGGGAGGCCGTGCGCTACGCCGACGGCATCGCCGCCCTGCGGGCCACCGGGGTCGACACCTTCCTGGAGATCGGCCCGCAGAGCGTCCTGACCGCGATGAACGCCGACCTGCTCGCCGAGGACGCGCTCGCGGTGGCCGTCCAGCGCCGGGACCGTCCCGCCCCGCAGGCACTGCTGCACGCCCTCGCCGACCTGCACGTCCACGGCGTCCCGGTGACCTGGACGCAGTGGTTCACCGACGCCGGCGCCGCCCGGGTCGACCTGCCGACGTACGCCTTCCAGCACCAGCGGTACTGGCTCGGCGCGGGCCAGGCGCGTACCGCCGACGTGTCCGGCGCGGGCCTCGGCGTGGCCGGGCACCCGCTGCTCGGCGCGGCGGTCACCGTCGCCGGCGCGGACATGGTGGTGCTGACCGGCCGGCTGTCCCTCGCCACCCACGCGTGGCTCGCCGACCACGTCGTCTCCGGCGCGGTCATCGTGCCCGGCACCGCCCTGGTGGAGTTGGCCGTCCGGGCCGGCGACGAGGTGGGCGCGTCGCGGGTGCGGGAGCTGACCGTCGCCGCGCCGCTGGTGCTGCCGGAGGCCGGCGCCGTACGGGTGCAGGTACGCGTCGGCGCGGCCGACGAGGCCGGCACCCGGGTCGTGGCGGTGCACTCGCAGGCCGAGGGCGACCCGGAGGCCGACTGGGTCCACCACGCGGAGGGCGTGCTGGAGCCGGCGACGGCCGACGAGCCGAGCCTGGGGGAGTGGCCCCCGACCGGCGCGTCCGAGCTGGACGTCACGGGCTGGTACCCGACGCTTGCGGAGCACGGCCTGACGTACGGGCCGGTGTTCCAGGGGCTGCGCCGGGTGTGGACCGCCGGCGACGACGTGTACGCCGAGGTGGCGCTGCCGGACGAGGCGGCGACGGAGGCGGCGCGCTTCGGCGTGCACCCGGCGCTGCTGGACGCCGCCCTGCACCCGATCGGGCTGCTGCCCGGCACCGAGGGGTCGGGCGGGGCGCGGGTGCCGTTCGCGTTCGAGGGTGTGCAGGTGCACGCCTCGGGTGCGCGGGTGCTGCGGGTGCGGCTGTCGCGTACGGGCTCGGCGGTGCGCCTGGTCGCGTGCGACGAGTCGGGCGCGGCCGTGGTCTCGGTCGACTCCCTCGCCCTGCGCGAGCTGACCGGCGTGGCCGCGGCGGGCGCGGCGGCCCGCTCGATGTTCGAACTCACCTGGCAGGCCGAGGAGATCGCCGCCGCCGGGGACCTCTCCGGGTGGGCGCTGGTCGGCTCGCCGGCAACCGCCGACCTGCCGGCGTACGGCGACGTCGAGGCGCTCGTCGCGGCGGTCGACGCCGGCCGGACGGTCGCACCGAAGGCGCTGCTGCTGCCGCTCGACGCGCCGGAAAGCGCCGTCCCCGACGCGGTACGCGCGGCGACCACGGCCGTGCTGGCGACCGTCCGGTCCTGGCTGGCGGCGGACGTGCTGGCGGAGTCGCGGCTGGTGGTGGTGACCCGGGGCGCGGTGTCGGTGGGTGCCGAGGACCGGGTGTCCGACCTGGGCGGTGCGGCGGTGTGGGGTCTGCTGCGGTCGGCGCAGTCGGAGCATCCGGGTCGCATCGTGCTGGCGGACGTCGACGGCGACGTGGACACCGGGTTGCTGGGTGTGCTGGCCACGGTGGCCGACGAGCCGGTGGCGTTCGGTGGTCAGGTCGCGGTGCGCTCCGGTGGGGTGTTTGTGCCGCGTCTGGTGCGCGCGGTGGCCCCGGCGTCGGTGGAGACGCCGGTTGTGGGTGGCGGCGTGGTGCTGGTGACCGGTGGTACGGGTGCGTTGGGTGCGCTGGTGGCGGAGCGCCTGGTGTCGGTGCACGGGGTGCGGTCGCTGGTGCTGGTGTCGCGGCGTGGCCTGGAGGCTGCGGGCGCTGGTGAGCTGTCGGAGCGGCTGACGGCGCTGGGCGCGTCGGTACGGATTGCCGCCTGCGACGTGACGGACCGGGACCAGGTGTTCGGTCTGGTGGCCGAGGTTTCCGCCGGGGGTCGGCTGGCGGGCGTGGTGCACACGGCCGGTGTGTTGGACGACGGGGTGATCGAGCGGGTCACCGAGGAGCGGCTGGCCGGGGTGTTGGCGCCGAAGGTGTCGGCGGGTTGGTTCCTGCACGAGGCGACGGCGGGTCTGGATCTGGATCTGTTCGTGGTGTTCTCGTCGGTGGCGGGTGTGCTCGGTTCGCCGGGCCAGTCGGCGTACGCGGCGGGCAACGCCTTCCTGGACGGGTTGGCGGTGTACCGGCGGCAGCTCGGGTTGCCGGCCGTGAGCCTGGCGTGGGGCATGTGGGACACCGCCGGCATGGCGGCGTCGATCGACGAGGCGGATCGGGCGCGGTCCGCGCGGGCTGGCCTGACGCCGATGAGCGCCGAGGTCGGGCTGGAGCTGTTCGACGCCGCCCTGGTGGCGGAGCGGCCGGCATTGGTGCCGGCCGTGATCGACGTACCGGCGATGCGCGCAGCGCTCGGCGCCGGCCCCGTGCCGGCCGTGCTGCGTACCCTGATCGGGTCGACGGCGGCCCGGCGACGGGCCGCGCGGGGCGGCGACTGGGCCAACCAGCTCGCGGGCCTGACGCCCGACGAGGCGCGCGCCCAGATCGACGTGCTGGTGCGGGGCCTGGTCGCGCAGGTGCTCGGGCACGGCGGTGCGGAGGCGGTGCCCGCGGACCGGGCGTTCCGGGAGCTGGGCTTCGACTCGCTGACGGCCGTGGACCTGCGTAACCGGTTGAACGCGGCCACCGGGCTGCGGCTGGCCTCGACGCTGGTCTTCGACTACCCGACCCCGGCCGTGCTCGTCGACCACCTGCACGAGCAGGTCTCCGGGCAGATCACCGCCCGCCAGACGGCGGTGCTCACCGCCAGCACCGACGAGCCGATCGCGATCGTGGGCATGGCCTGCCGCTACCCCGGTGGCGTCGAGAGCCCGGACCAGCTGTGGGCGTTGCTGGCCGGCGGCGGCGACGGGATCTCGGAGTTCCCCACCGATCGCGGCTGGGACCTGGAAAGCCTGTTCGACCCGGACCCGGAACACAGCGGCACGTCGTACACGCGCCACGGTGGCTTCCTCTACGGGGCCGCCGACTTCGACCCGGGCTTCTTCGGGATCTCGCCGCGCGAGGCCCTGGCGATGGACCCGCAGCAGCGGCTGCTGCTGGAGGCGTCGTGGGAGTCGTTCGAGTCGGCCGGGCTGGACCCGCAGCGGTTGCGGGGCAGCCGGACGGGTGTCTTCGCCGGCGTGATGTACCACGACTACGCCTCCCGCCTGATGGACCTGCCGCCGGACGCCGAGGGCTTCGTCGGCACGGGCACGTCGGGCAGCGTGCTGTCCGGCCGGGTCGCGTACACCTTCGGCCTGGAAGGCCCGGCGGTCACCGTCGACACCGCCTGTTCCTCCAGCCTCGTGGCGTTGCACCTCGCGGCGCAGGCGTTGCGCTCCGGCGAGTGCGATCTGGCGTTGGCCGGTGGCGTGACGGTGATGGCCACGCCCGGCACGTTCATCGAGTTCTCCCGGCAGCGCGGGTTGTCGCAGGACGGCCGCTGCAAGTCGTTCGCGGCGTCGGCCGACGGCACCGGCTGGTCCGAGGGCGTCGGCGTGCTGCTCGTGGAGCGGCTGTCGGACGCGCGGCGCAACGGGCACCGCGTGCTGGCGGTGGTGCGGGGCACGGCCGTGAACCAGGACGGCGCGTCCAACGGCCTGACCGCCCCGAACGGTCCGTCGCAGCAGCGGGTGATCCGGCAGGCGCTGGCGAACGCGCGCCTGACCACCGCTGACGTGGACGCCGTGGAGGCGCACGGCACGGGCACGACGCTGGGTGACCCGATCGAGGCGCAGGCGTTGTTGGCGACGTACGGGCAGGAGCGTCCGGGGGACCGGCCGCTGTTGTTGGGGTCGGTGAAGTCGAACATCGGGCACACGCAGGCCGCCGCTGGTGTGGCTGGTGTGATCAAGATGGTCATGGCGATGCGGCACGGCCTCGTGCCGGCGACCCTGCACGTGGACGAGGCGTCGCCGCACGTCGACTGGACGGCCGGGGCGGTGGCCCTCGCGACGGAGGCGACGCCGTGGCCGCAGGTGGGCCGGCCGCGTCGGGCGGCGGTGTCGTCGTTCGGGATCTCCGGCACCAACGCGCACGTGATCATCGAGCAGCCGCCGGCCGAGGCGATCGAGGGCGAGATCGTCGCCCGCGACGTGCCGCCGGTCGTACCGGTGCTGCTGTCGGCCCGCGACGCCGCCGCGCTGTCGGCGCAGGCGGGCCGGTGGGCGCGCTGGCTGACCGCTGAGGAGGCCCCGCGTCCGCTGGACGTGGCCTGGTCCTCCGTCACCACCCGGCCCGCGCTGGAACACCGGGCGGTCGTCACCGCCGCCGACCGGGACGACCTGGTCGCGGCGTTGACCGCCCTCGCCGACGGCGACCCCACCGGTACGGTCGTCTCCGGCGCCGCCGGCCAGCGCGGCCAGCTCGCCCTGCTCTTCTCGGGTCAGGGTGCGCAGCGCGCCGGGATGGGCCGGGAGTTGTCCGCCCTGTTCCCGGTGTTCGCGACCGCGCTGGACGAGGTGTGCGGACACCTCGACCCGCTGCTGCCGCGTCCGCTGCGGGAGGTGCTGTTCGCCGAGGCGGGCAGCCCCGAGGCGGAGCTGCTGGACCAGACCGCCTTCACGCAGGCCGGTCTGTTCGCGGTCGAGGTGGCGCTGTTCCGCCTCGTGGAGTCGTTCGGGATCGTGCCGGACATGCTGGCCGGTCACTCGATCGGCGAGGTGACCGCCGCGCATGTCGCGGGCGTGCTGTCCCTGGCGGACGCGTGTGCCCTCGTGGCTGCGCGGGGTCGGTTGATGCAGGCGCTGCCCACCGGCGGCGGGATGCTGGCGGTGGCCGCCGACGAGGCCGCGGTGGTCGAGTCGATCGCCGGGCTCGCCGACCGGGTGGGCGTCGCGGCCGTCAACGGGCCCACCGCCGTGGTGGTGTCGGGTGCCGTCGAGGCCCTCGACGAGGTGGAGCGGGCCTGGCGGGACCGGGGCGTGCGCACGCGCCGGCTCACGGTGAGCCACGCGTTCCACAGCCCGTTGATGGAGCCGATGCTGGCCGAGTTCCGCGCGGTCCTGGACGGCCTCACCTTTGCCGCGCCGCTGCTGCCGGTCGTGTCGAACGTGACCGGTGCCCTGGCCGGCGACGAGATCCGCACGGCCGACTACTGGGTGCGGCACGTGCGCGAGGCCGTCCGCTACGCCGACGGGATCACCGCCCTGCGCGAGGCGGGTGTGGACACGTTCCTGGAGGTCGGCCCGCAGAGCGTCCTGACCGCGATGGCCGCCGACGTGCTGCCCGACGACGACGCCGTGCTGGCCGTGGCCGTGCAGCGCCGGGACCGGCCGGAGGCGCAGGCGCTCCTGCACGCCCTCGCCGAGCTGCACGTGCACGGGATGCCGGTGACCTGGACGCAGTGGTTCGCCGACACCGGCGCGCGCCGCGTCGACCTGCCCACGTACGCCTTCCAGCACCAGCGCTACTGGCCCGCCGCCAACCGGGCGCGTACGGGCGACGTGTCCGGGGCCGGGCTCGGCCGCACCGAGCACCCGCTGCTCGGCGCGACGGTGGACCTGGCCGGCGACGACGAGATGGTGCTGACGGGCCGGCTCTCCCTGGCCACGCACCCGTGGCTGGCCGACCACACGGTCTCCGGGCTGACGCTGGTGCCGGGCACCGCCCTGGTCGAGCTGGCCGTGCGGGCCGGCGACGAGGTGGGCCTCTCCCGGCTGCGGGAGCTGACCATGGCCGCCCCGCTGGCCCTCCCCGGAACGGGAGGCGTGCGGATCCAGGTGCGGGTGTCCACGTCGGAGTCGCCGCAGCGTCCCGTCGCCGTCTACTCCCGCCCCGACGACGACCCCGAGGCGGGCTGGACCCGGCACGCGGAGGGCGTGCTGGAGCCCTCCACCGCCGACGAGCCGGACCCGGTCACCTGGCCCCCCGCCGGCGCGGCCGAGGTGGACCTGGCGAGCTGGTACCCGACGCTGGCGGAACACGGCCTGACGTACGGGCCGGCCTTCCAGGGACTCCGGCGCGCCTGGACCAGCGGCGCCGAGGTGTACGCCGAGGTGGTCCTGCCGGACGACGCCGCGACGGAGGCCGCCGGGTTCGGCGTGCACCCGGCGCTGCTGGACGCCGCCCTGCACCCGATCGGGCTGCTGCTCGATGGCGAGGAGTCGGGCGGTCCACGGGTGCCGTTCGCGTTCGAGGGCGTGCAGGTGCACGCCTCGGGGGCGGGGGCGCTGCGGGTGCGCCTGACCCGCGACGGCTCCGGGTTGCGGCTGGCCGCGTACGACGAGGTGGGCGCGCCGGTCGTGTCGGTGGACTCCCTCGTCCTGCGGGAGCTGACCGGTGTGGCCGCGCCGGGCGTGGCCGCGCGGTCGCTGTTCGAGCTGCGGTGGCCGGCCGTGGAGGCCGCGCCCGCCGGGGAGCTTTCCGGATGGGCGCTGGTGACCGGCGGCCGGGAGCTGGTGGCACCCGCCGGAGTGCCCACGTACCCCGACGTGGCGACGGTCGCGGGGGAGGAGTCCGTCCCCCGGACGCTGCTGCTGCCGGTGTTCCCCGCGTCCGGTTCGGCGGCGGCGACGCCGGAGTCGGTCCGGGCGGTGGCTTCGGACGTGCTGGCGACGGTGCAGTCCTGGCTCGCGGCGGACGCCCTGGCGGACTCGCGGCTCGTGGTGGTGACCCGGGGCGCGGTGTCCGTCGGGGACGAGGACCGGGTGACCGACCTGGCCGGTGCGGCGGTGTGGGGTCTGCTGCGGTCGGCGCAGTCGGAGCACCCGGGCCGCATCGTCCTCGCGGACGTCGACGGTGACCCGGATGCCGGGCTGGTGGCCCTGCTGGACGGCGTCCTGCGGGAGCCGGCCGCGACCGGCGGCCAGCTCGCCGTCCGCGAGGGCGCGGTGTACTCGCCGCGCCTGGTCCGGGCCGGCATCACGGCCGCGCAGACGCCCAGCCTGGGTGCCGGTGCGGTGCTGGTGACCGGCGGTACGGGTGCGCTCGGTGCGCTGGTCGCGGAGCACCTGGTGTCGGTGCACGGCGTGCGCTCGCTGGTGCTGGTGTCGCGGCGTGGTCCGGAGGCCGCCGGTGCGGGCGAGCTGTCGGAGCGGCTGTCCGCGCTGGGTGCGTCGGTGCGGGTCGTCGCCTGTGACGTGACGGACCGGGACCAGGTCGGTGCGCTGGTGGCCGAGGTCACCGCCGGGGAACGCCTGGCGGGTGTGGTGCACACCGCTGGTGTTCTCGACGACGGGATCGTGGAGGGGCTGACGGCGGAGCGCCTTGCCGGAGTGTTGGCGCCGAAGGTGTCGGCGGGTTGGTTCCTGCACGAGGCGACGGCGGGTCTGGATCTGGATCTGTTCGTGGTGTTCTCGTCGGTGGCGGGGGTGCTCGGCTCGCCGGGCCAGTCGGCGTACGCGGCGGGCAACGCCTTCCTCGACGCCCTGGCGGCGTACCGGCGGCAGCTCGGGTTGCCGGCCGTCAGCCTGGCGTGGGGCATGTGGGACACCCCCGGCATGGCCGCCTCGATCGAGGAGGCGGACCGGGCGCGTTCCGCGCGGGCTGGCCTGACCCCGATGAGCGCCGAGACCGGGTTGGAGCTGTTCGACGCCGCCCTGGGCGCCGACCGGGCGGCCCTCGTACCGGCCGTGATCGACGTGCCCGCGCTGCGGGCGGCGACCTCCGGCGGCCCCGTGCCGGCCGTGCTGCGCACCCTGATCGGCGTGACCGGCACCCGCCGCCAGGCGGGGCAGGGCGGTGGCGGCTGGGCCGACCGGCTCGCCGGGCTGACCGAGGACGAGGGCCGCGCCCAGGTCGACGTGCTGGTGCGGGGCCTGGTCGCGCAGGTGCTGGGGCACGGCGGTGCGGAGGCGGTGCCGGCGGACCGGGCGTTCCGGGAGCTGGGCTTCGACTCGCTGACGGCGGTGGACCTGCGTAACCGGTTGAACGCGGCCACCGGGCTGCGGCTGGCCTCGACGCTGGTCTTCGACTACCCGACCCCGGCCGTGCTCGCCGACCACCTGTGGTCGGAGTTGGCCGGGGTACGCCAGTCGACCGCCGGCCCGGTCGCCGGCACGGTCGTCGGCACCGACGAGCCGATCGCGATCGTGGGCATGGCCTGCCGCTACCCGGGCGGGGTGGAATCCCCCGACGAACTGTGGGAGCTGCTGGCCGGCGGCGGCGACGGGATCTCCGAGTTCCCGGCGGACCGCGGCTGGGACCTGGAGTCGCTGTTCGACCCGGACCCGAACCGCAGCGGTACGTCGTACACGCGCCACGGTGGCTTCCTGTACGGCGCCGGCGAGTTCGACCCGGGCTTCTTCGGGATCTCGCCGCGCGAGGCCCTGGCGATGGACCCGCAGCAGCGGCTGCTGCTGGAGGCGTCGTGGGAGTCGTTCGAGTCCGCCGGGCTGGACCCACAGCGGTTGCGGGGCAGCCGGACGGGTGTCTTCGCCGGCGTCATGTACCACGACTACGCCTCCCGGCTCATGGACCTGCCGACCGAGGTGGAGGGCTACGTCGGGACCGGTACCTCCGGCAGCGTGCTGTCGGGTCGGGTCGCCTACACGTTCGGCCTGGAAGGCCCGGCGGTCACCGTCGATACGGCGTGCTCGTCGTCGCTGGTGGCGCTGCACCTCGCGGCGCAGGCGTTGCGCTCCGGCGAGTGTGATCTGGCGCTGGCCGGTGGTGTGACGGTGATGGCGACGCCGGGGACGTTCATCGAGTTCTCGCGGCAGCGCGGGTTGTCGCAGGACGGCCGCTGCAAGTCGTTCGCCGCGTCGGCCGACGGCACCGGCTGGTCCGAGGGCGTCGGCGTGCTGCTGGTGCAGCGCCTCTCCGACGCCCAGCGCGAGGGCCGGAAGATCTACGCCGTGGTGCGCGGCACCGCCGTGAACCAGGACGGCGCGTCGAACGGGCTGACGGCCCCGAACGGTCCCTCGCAGCAGCGGGTGATCCGCCAGGCCCTCGCGAACGCGCGGCTCACCACCGCCGACGTGGACGCCGTCGAGGCGCACGGCACCGGCACCACCCTCGGCGACCCGATCGAGGCGCAGGCGTTGCTGGCGACGTACGGGCAGGAGCGTCCGGGGGACCGGCCGCTGCTGTTGGGGTCGGTGAAGTCGAACATCGGGCACACGCAGGCCGCCGCCGGTGTCGCCGGTGTGATCAAGATGGTCATGGCGATGCGCCACGGGCTCGTCCCGGCGACCCTGCATGTGGACGAGGCGTCCCCGCACATCGACTGGACGGCCGGGGCGGTGACCCTCGCGACCGAGCCCACCCCGTGGCCGGCCGTGGACCGGCCGCGTCGGGCGGCGGTGTCGTCGTTCGGCATCTCCGGCACCAACGCGCACGTGATCATCGAGCAGCCGCCGGCCGAGGCGATCGAGGGCGAGATCGTCGCCCGGGACGTGCCGCCGGTCGTGCCGGTGCTGCTGTCCGCGCGCTCCGACGCGGCCCTGGCCGGCCAGGCGGGCCGGTGGGCGCGCTGGCTCGCCGCCGAGGAGGCCCCGCGTCCGCTGGACGTGGCCTGGTCCTCCGTCACCACCCGGCCCGCGCTGGAGCAGCGCGCCGTCGCCGTGGTGGCCGACCGGGACGACCTGCTCGCCGCGCTGCGCGCCCTCGACGCTGGCGAGCCCTCCGGGGCCGTCGTGACCGGCTCCACCGCCGTACGCGGCCAGCTCGCGCTGCTGTTCTCGGGTCAGGGTGCGCAGCGTGCCGGGATGGGCCGGGAGTTGTCGGCGGAGTTCCCGGTGTTCGCCGCCGCGCTGGCCGAGGTGTGTGCGCATCTCGATCCGTTGCTGCCGCGTCCGTTGCGGGAGGTGTTGTTCGCTGAGGCGGGCAGCCCCGAGGCGGGGTTGCTGGATCAGACGGTGTTCACGCAGGCTGGGTTGTTCGCGGTCGAGGTGGCGCTGTTCCGGTTGGTGGAGTCGTTCGGGATCGTGCCGGACATGCTGGCCGGTCACTCGATTGGCGAGGTGACGGCGGCGTACGTGGCCGGGGTGTTGTCGCTGGCCGACGCGTGTGCTCTTGTGGCCGCGCGGGGCCGGTTGATGCAGGCGCTGCCCACCGGCGGCGGCATGCTGGCTGTGGCCGCTGACGAGGCCGCGGTGGCGGAGTCCATCGCGGGCCTGGGCGACCGCGTCGGCATCGCCGCGGTCAACGGGCCCACCGCCGTGGTGGTGTCGGGTGCCGTCGAGGCCCTCGACGAGGTGGAGCGGATCTGGCGCGACCGGGGTGCGCGTACCCGCCGGTTGACGGTGAGCCACGCGTTCCACAGCCCGTTGATGGAGCCGATGCTCGACGAGTTCCGGGCGGTCCTGGACGGGTTGACGTTCTCCGCGCCGTTGCTGCCGGTCGTGTCGAACGTGACCGGTGCCCTGGCCGGCGACGAGATCCGCACCCCGGAGTACTGGGTGCGGCACGTGCGGGAGGCGGTGCGCTTCGCCGACGGGGTCACCGCCCTGCGCGAGGCGGGTGTGGAAACGTTCCTGGAGGTCGGCCCGCAGAGCGTGCTGACCGCGATGGCTGCCGACGTGCTGCCCGGCGACGACGGTGTGCTGGCCGTGGCCGTGCAGCGGCGGGACCGGGCGGAGGCGCAGGCGCTGCTGCACGCCCTGGCGGAGCTGTACGTGCACGGCGTGCCGGTGACCTGGACGCAGTGGTTCGCCGACGCTGGCGCGCGCCGCGTCGACCTGCCCACGTACGCCTTCCAGCACCAGCGCTACTGGCCGGAGGGCACGCCCGCGAAGCAGGCCGCCCCGGAGGGCGGCGACGCCGAGTTCTGGGCCGCCGTCGAGCGGGGCGACCTGGCCGCCCTCGCCGCCGAACTCGGCGACGACACCGAGGACCTGGACGCGCTCGCCCCGGCCCTGCCGCTCCTGGCGCGCTGGCGTCAGCACCGGTCGCGGGACACCGCCCTCGACGGGTGGTCGTACCGGGTCGGGTGGGAGCCGGTGCGGCCGGCCCCGGCGACCCGGTTGTCCGGGCGGTGGCTGGTCGTCACCGTCGACAGCGGCGCCGACGCGGGCGTGGCGAAGACCCTCACCCAGGCGGGCGCGCGGGTGGACACGCTCACCGTGTCGTCCACCCTCGCCCGCGCCGAACTGGGCAAGCGGCTGGGCCGGATCAGCGGGGACGGCTGGGCCGGGGTGCTCTGCGTGCTGCCCCGGCAGGACCGGCCCCTGGCGCACACCCCGGCGGTACCCGCCGGCGCGGCCGCCCTGCTCACCCTCACCCGGGCGCTCACCGAAACCGGCCTGCCGGGACGGGTGTGGGCGCTGAGCCGTACCGCGATGCCGGTCACGGCCGGAGAGCGGGCCGGCGACGTCTGGGCGGCCCTGGCCTGGGGCCTGGGCCGGGTCGTCGCCCTCGAACAGCCGGACCGCTGGGGCGGCCTGGTCGACCTGCCCGACCGCGCCGACCGCGGCGCCCGCGCCGGGCTCGTCGCGATCCTCGCCGACGGCACCCTGGACCAGGTGGCCGTCCGCCGCAACGGCCTCTTCGGCCGGCGGCTGGTGCCGGCCGCGCCGCCCGCGGGTGCGGGTTGGCGGCCCGCCGGGACGGTGCTGGTGACCGGTGGTACGGGTGCCCTGGGTCGGCACGTGGCGCGCTGGTTGCTGGCCAACGGGGCCGCCGAGGTGGTGCTGGCCTCGCGGCGGGGTCCGGCGGCGCCGGGCGCGGCCGAGCTGGTGGCCGAGTTGGGCGCGGTGCGGGTGGTGGCGTGCGACGTCACCGACCGGGCGGCGGTCGACGCCCTCGTGGCGGACCTGCCCGGGCTGACCGCCGTCGTGCACACCGCCGGGGCGTCCGGCGGCACCACCCCGGCGTACGAGGTGACCGACGGCGAGCTGTCGGAGACCCTGGCCGGCAAGGTGCTCGGCGCCGTGCACCTCGACGCCGCCTGCCGGGGCCGGGACCTCGACGCGTTCGTGGTCTTCTCCTCCGTCGCCGGCGTCTGGGGCGGCGGCGGGCAGGCCGGCTACGCGGCCGGCAACGCCCTGCTCGACGCGCTCGTCGCCGCCCGTCGGGCGGCCGGCCTGCCCGCCACCGCCCTGGCCTACGGCCCGTGGGCGGAGGACGGCATGGCCTCCGGCGAGACGGCCGACGGCCTGCGCCGCCGCGGGTTCAGCCCGCTCGCACCCGACGCCGCCGTCGCGGCGCTCGGCCGCTGGGTGAACGCCCCCGAGGCGGCCCCGGTGATCGTGGACGTCGACTGGGCCCGGTTCGTCACGGCGTTCACCGCCGCGCGGCCGAGCCACCTCTTCGACCGGGTCGCCCCCGCCGTCACCGAGGAGCCGGAGCGGCCGGAGAACGCCGCCGCCACCGACGGGCTGCGGGCCAGGCTCGCCACGCTGCCGGCGACCGGCCAGGAGGCGCTGCTGGTCGACCTCGTCCGCGCCGAGGCGGCGGCCGTCCTCGGCCACCCCACCACCGACCAGGTGCCGGCCGGCCGGGCGTTCCGGGAGCTGGGCTTCGACTCCCTCGCCGCCGTGCAGCTGCGCGACCGGCTGGGCCGGGTCACCGGCCTGACCCTGCCGTCGACAGTGGTCTTCGACCACCCGTCGGCGGCGGAACTGGCCCGCTTCCTGCGTACCGAAATCGTGGTCGGCGCGGACGGCGGACCGGTCACCGGCGGCGTGGCCTCGGCCCGGCCGCCGGCGGACGAGCCGATCGCGATCGTCTCCATGGCCTGCCGCTTCCCCGGCGGGGTGTCCTCGCCGCAGGAACTGTGGCGGCTGCTGGCCGACGGCGTGGACGCGGTGACGCCGATGCCCACCGACCGGGGCTGGGACCTCGACGCCCTGTTCGACAGCGACCCGGAGCGGGTCGGCACCAGCTACACGCGCAGCGGCGGCTTCCTGCGGGACGTGGCCGGCTTCGACGCCGCATTCTTCGGGATCAACCCGCGCGAGGCCCTCGCCATGGACCCGCAGCAGCGGCTGCTGCTGCACACCACCTGGGAGGTCTTCGAACGCGCCGGCATCGACCCCCACCGGGTGCGTGGCTCCGCCACCGGCGTCTTCATGGGCACCAACGGGCAGGACTACGCCACGCTGCTGCTGGGCGCCCGCTCCCAGGTGGAGGGCTACCAGGCGACCGGCAACGGCGCGTCGGTGGTCTCCGGCCGCCTGGCGTACTCGTTCGGGCTGCACGGCCCGGCGGTCACCGTCGACACGGCCTGCTCGTCGTCGCTGGTGGCGCTGCACCTGGCCGCGCAGGCCCTGCGCAGCGGCGAGTGCGACCTCGCCCTCGCCGGCGGCGTGACGGTGATGTCGACCCCCGGCGCGTTCCTGGAGTTCTCCCGGCAGCGCGGCCTCGCCGCCGACGGGCGGGTCAAGGCGTTCGCCGAGGCCGCCGACGGCACCGGCTGGGGCGAGGGCGTCGGCGTCCTGCTGCTCCAGCGGCTCTCCGACGCCCAGCGCGACGGCAACCGGATCCTCGCCGTGGTACGGGGCAGCGCCGTCAACCAGGACGGCGCGAGCAACGGCCTCACCGCGCCGAACGGGCCCGCGCAGCAGCGGGTCATCCGGCACGCGCTGGACAACGCCGGCCTCACCCCGGGCGACGTGGACGTCGTCGAGGCGCACGGCACCGGCACCACCCTCGGCGACCCGATCGAGGCGCAGGCGCTGCTGGCGACGTACGGCAGGGACCACTCCGCCGAGCGACCGCTGTGGCTCGGGTCGGTGAAGTCGAACATCGGCCACACCCAGGCCGCGGCGGGCGCCGCCAGCCTGATCAAGATGGTGCTGGCCCTGCAACACGAGGTGCTGCCGGCGACCCTGCACGTGGACGCGCCGACCCCGCACGTCGACTGGTCCTCCGGCACGCTGGCGCTGCTCACCGAGGCGCGGCCGTGGACCACCACGGACGGGCCGCGCCGGGCCGGCGTCTCCTCGTTCGGGATCAGCGGCACCAACGCGCACGTGATCATCGAAGAGGCCCCGCAGCGGCCGGCACCGGTCGCCGCCGACGGGGAAGGGCCCGAAGCGACCGTCGGGCACGGCGACACGCGACGCGACCACCGCGCCGTGGCCCTGCCGTGGCCGGTCTCCGCCGCCGACCTGCCCGCGCTGCGCGAGCAGGCCGGCCGGCTGGCCGACCGGGTGGCGACGGACGACGACCCCGCCGACCTGGTCGCCTGGGCGCTCGCCGACGGCCGGGCCCACCTCGGCCGGCGGGCCACCGTGGTCGCCGCCGACCGGGAGACCCGGCTGGCCGCGCTGCGGGCGCTGGCCGGCGGGGAGGACCACCCCGCGCTGGTCACCGCCCGACGGCACGGCGGCGGCCTCGCCGTCCAGTTCTCCGGCCAGGGCGCCCAGCGCCCCGGCGCCGGCCGGCAGCTGTACGACACGTTCCCCGTCTTCGCGGCGGCCCTCGACGAGGTCTGCGCGGCGCTGGACCACCAGCTGCCGCAGCCGCTGAAGCCGGTGCTGTTCGCGGCCGAGGGCAGCGCCGAGGCCGCGCTGCTCGACGAGACGGTGTTCACCCAGGCGGGGCTCTTCGCGCTGGAGGTGGCCCTGTTCCGGCTGGTCGAGTCGTTCGGGGTGGTGCCCGGGCACGTCGCCGGGCACTCCATCGGCGAGATCACCGCCGCGCACGTCGCCGGGGTGCTGTCCCTCGCGGACGCCGCCACGCTGGTGGCCGCCCGGGGCCGGCTCATGCAGGCCCTGCCCGCCGGGGGCGGGATGCTCGCCGTCGCCGCCGACGAGTCGGCGGTGGTCGAGTCCCTCGCGGGGCTGACCGACCGGGTCGGCGTCGCCGCCGTCAACGGTCCCACCGCCGTGGTGCTCGCCGGGGCCCTCGACGCCCTCGACGGGCTGGAGCGGACCTGGCGGGAGCGGGGGGTGCGCACCCGGCGGCTGCGGGTCAGCCACGCGTTCCACAGCCCGCTGATGGAGCCGATGCTGGCCGAGTTCCGCGCCGTCCTCGACGGGCTGACGTTCGCCGCGCCGCTGCTGCCGATCGTGTCGAACCTGACCGGGCGGCTCGCCGGGCCCGACGAGATCCGTACGCCCGACTACTGGGTGCGCCACGTCCGGGAGGCCGTCCGGTACGCCGACGGGATCGCCGCGCTGCGCGACGCGGGCGTCGACACCTTCCTGGAGCTCGGCCCGCAGGCGGTGCTGACCGCGATGACCGCCGGCCTGCTGCCCGGCGACGACGACGGGACGGCCGTGGCGGCGCTGCGCGCCGGCGTCGACGAGCCGGCCGCCCTGCTCGCCGCGCTGGCCGTCGTGGACGGCACCGGGCGGGACGTCGACTGGGCGGCGGTGCTCGCCGTGCTGGCCGGCCCCCGTCCGGATGCCCGCCGGCTGCCCGAGCTGCCCACGTACGCGTTCCGGCCGCAGCGCTACTGGCCGACCCTCGATGCGGCGCCGACGCCGGCCGCCGACCCGGTCGACGACGCGTTCTGGCGGGCCGTCACCGACGGCGACCTGGGCCGCCTCGGACTCGACCCGGACCAGCCGATGCGCGAGCTGCTGCCGGAACTGGAGTCGTGGCGGCGCCGCCAGCACCTCGACGGCACCCTGGCCGGCTGGCGGTACCGGGTCACCTGGGAGCGCCGGGCGCTGACCGGCGCCGACCCCGGCACGTGGCTGGTGGTGGCCCCGCCGCACCAGGTCACCGACCGGGTGCTCGCCGCCCTCACGGCCGGCGCCGCCACGGTGCACCTGCTGACCGTCGACCCGGCCACGGCCACCCGCGACGGGCTGGCCGCCGACCTCGACCGGCTCGCCGCCGCGCACCAGCCGACGGCGCTGCTCTCCCTGCTGGCGCTGGACGAGGCGCCGCACCCGGAGCAGACCGCGCTGCCGACCGGCCTGGCCGCGAACCTGCTGCTCGTGCAGGCGCACACCCGCCGTTCCGGCCCGCCCGTGCCGCTGTGGCTGGCCACCACCGGCGCCGTCGCCGTGGACGACGAACCGGTCGTGCACCCGACGCAGGCCACCACGTGGGGCCTCGGCCTCGTCGCCGCGCTGGAACACCCCCGGCACGTCGGCGGAGTCGTCGACCTGCCGGCGGGCCCGGCCGAGGCGGCGTACGCGGCCCTGGCCGCAGCCCTGGTCAACGTCGACGGGGAGGACCAGCTCGCCGTCCGGGAGGCCGGCGTGCACGCCCGACGCCTGGTCCGCGACACCGGGCGGCCGGCGACGGGCGGCGGGTACCGCCCGAACGGCACGGTCCTGCTCACCGGCGGGACCGGCGCCCTTGCCCGGCACACCACGGACTGGCTGGGCCGCCAGGGCGCGGAGGTGCTCCCGCTGGCGGAGCCGGCGACGGGCAAGCTCGGTGACCTGATGGAGCAGCTCGCCGCCGAGAGCCGGCCGGTCACGGCGCTCGTGCACGTGCCGGCGGAGACCGGATCGGTGCCGCTGGCCGAGCTGACCCTCGCCGGCCTCGCCGCCGACCTGGCCGCCACCGTCGGCGACGTCCCGAGGTACGCCGACGAGCTGGCGCACCGGCCGCTCGACGCGTTCGTGCTGTGCACCTCCACCACGGGGGTGTGGGGCGCGGGCGGCCGGGCCGGCCAGTCCGCCGGCGACGCGCTGCTGCACGCGCTCGCGGCGAACCGGCGGCACGGCGGACTGGCGGCCACCGCCGTGGCGTGGGGCCCGTGGAGCGACGATCCCGAGTCGGCCGAGCAGGCGCAGCTGCGCCGGCGGGGCCTGCCGGGCCTGCCCCCGGAGCTGGCCGTCGAGGCGTTCGGGCAGGCGCTGCGCGCGGAGGCGGGGCTGATCGTCGCCGACGTGCGCTGGGACCGGTTCGTGCCGACGTTCGCGTCGATGCGGCCGTGCCCGCTGCTGACCGGGGTCCCCGAGGCGGACGCGGCGATGCCCGCCGACGACGACCGCCAGCCGGCGGACGACGAGGCGGCGACCGCGCTGCGGGAGCGGCTTCGGCCGCTGAGCCCCGGCGAACGGGAGGGCGTCCTCGTCGAACTCGTGGGCAACCTGGCGGCGGCCGTGCTCGGCCACCCCGGGGGCGGGGGGCTGGAGCCCGACCGGGCGTTCCGCGAGGTCGGCTTCGACTCGATGACGGCCGTGGAACTGCGCAACCGGCTCCGTGCCGCCACCGGCGTCCAGCTGCCCGCGGGCGTGGTGTTCGACTACCCGACGCCGGCGGCGCTCGCCCGGCACCTGCGCGACCAGCTGGTCGAGGACGGCGCCGCCGCGGCGGCCCCGCTGCTCGCCGAGCTGGAGCGGCTCGACGGCGTCTTCGCGGCCGACGCGCCGGACCGGCTGACCCGGCAGAAGCTGCTGGTGCAGTTGCAGGCGTTCGTCGCCCGGTGGGGCGACGAGCGTGGTCCCGTCGAGGAGAAGCCGGCCACGCACACCCTCGACGACGCCACCGACGCCGAGATCTTCGATTTCATCCACCGCGAGCTGGGTGGCCCCGGAGGCAGCCTGCCGGGGCTGTAGGAACGGGTTGGCGCGACCGTCGTCGGCGGTCGCGCCGCCCGTGGTCGGGCGGGGTGCCGCACCCGCCCGGCCACGGCCCGCAAGGACGGTGCGCCGGAGCGTTCAGCAGGCCGCCGGCGCGGACGCTTCGGACCTCGACCAGGGCGTTGTGGTCAGAACACGAGTTCCTCGGCCACCAGTGACCTCTCGCGGAGCAGCTCCTCGTCCCGGTGCGGCACGGTGTAGCGGCGTTCGCGGATCAGCGCCAGGAACTCGTCGGGGAGGGCCACCCGGTGCCGGTGGACGTGGTACGCCAGGTCGTCGCGCCACAGCCAGTCACCGTCGGTGCGGATCGTCGACCCGTTCATGATCTGTCGCGTCGAGTCGAACGGGTCGTCGGCCAGGTCCATCATGTCGATGAGGACGTATCCGCCCCTGAGGTAGCGGACGACCTCGTCGACATCCGGCAGCTCCTCGGCGGAGACGTTGTCGAAGATGCTCTCCTGGACCAGGTCCAGGCCGACGGGTCCCAGCTCGCGGAACATCCCGGCGAACCGCAACGCCGGCTCACCCATCTGTCCTCCCACCGGGATAGAAGGTCACCCACTGGCCGCCGTTCCTGATCCGAGGAACCTGCCCCGCTGGACCATACCGGTTCACACCGACCGCGTCGGTGGGTGCCATGACCGTCACCCCCAGCGCGTCCGCGACCTGCTGGGCCGGCGGCGCGACCCCCGCGTCGGGCGCCACGGTGCCCGAGTGGCAGGACACCAGGCGCACCGGGCCGCCGCCGTAGTGCGGATTGCCGCGGATCGCCTCGGCGATCTGCGCCGGGTGGGTGTAGTTCGAGGGATGGCCGGCACCGTCCGCCCCGACGACGCCCGGGCGGAAGAGCCCGTTGCGCTCACCATGCACCACGACGTCGTGGTAGCCGGGCTCGGGCGCGACGGCATCGAAGTTCCGCAGGGTCGACTCGTCGTAGCCGATCGCCGTGGCGCCGGGGCGGTGGTAGACCGGGTCGCCGCCGGCGAGGTGCGAGTCCGGCGGCCGGGTCGGCGACTGCGGGTGCGTGCGTGCATCGGCCCAGTCCGACCTGCGGCCCATCGGATCCGTCGTCGCCGGTATCCCCATGAGGGCGTTGAGCACCTGTGGGAAGAACACGGCGAACGCCGTGTAGCCGGCGAGGGCGGCAGCACCGAGCACCGCAGCCGCGGCGATGCCGACGGCGGGGACCGCTCCGTAGCAGCCGGCGAGGCCGTCGGCCATCCCGCCACAGTCGATGGGTACGCCCTCGGCCAGCACCTCGACCGACACCGCCGCAGACATGGCCTCCCCATCCGAGCGTCGGAATCGAGCCACGTGAAGGCGTGAGCGCGTGCACCTGGGGGACCGTCGCTTCGGGTTAGGCTAGGTTAACCCACCACCGTGGACGGAGGAAGCCGTGTCAGACGGGGCCGCGCCCACGGGAGACGGGGCCGCGCCCACGGAAGACGACCTTCCGGTACGCGTGATGACGGTCCTCGGCCTGATCGCGGTGATCGTCCTCCTCGCCTCGGCCGGCGTCCTGGCCGTGTCCTGGCCGAGCACCCCACAGCGTTCTCCCGCCTTGGCGATCCGGCTGCACGCGTACGACCTGGCGACCGCGCGCATCGTCGATCGACCGCAGAAGAGGTTCCGAGAGGGGCAGATTCCGGCCGCCACGATCGACGAGGGTGTGGCCGGGGCAGCAGCCACGCGACCCGCGCGGGCGAGCTGGTACGACGTCTTCGGCCACCGGACCAACAGCGTGGACCTGCCGGATCTCGACGACCTGCGGGCCAGGCCGGTGCCGTTGAGCGCCACCTCCGCCGTACCCGCGGGGACCTACCAGTTCGTGTTGGCCACCGTCCGGGGGAACCGGGCGGAGGAGGTGCTCGTCTGGGTGCACGTGGAGATCGAGCGGTGACGGAGACGACCACGCAGCCGAGCGGCGCCCCGCCGCCCCGGTCGGTGGACCGGCCGGTGGCACCGGACCCGGTGGTGGCGGACCCGACGGCGCCGGCTGCGTACCGGCTCGACCGGCTCGGCGCCGCGCTCACCACCGGCGAGGCGTTGCTGGTGATGATCGCCGTGGCGTCGCTGGTCGCCGTCATCCGGGACGACGGCACCGGGGTACGCGTCCTTGGCATGGTCAGCCTCGGGGCCGCCGGCGTCTCGCTCTTCGTCGCCTGCATCGCCGCCGTCGTCGTCGCCATGACCTCCGCCACGGGTGCCTCGCCGCGTGGCCGCTTCAAGACCTGGGCCTTCGGCGGTGCGCTGGCGTTCGCCGCGCCGGCCCTCCTGATCGTGCTTCTCACCCTCCTACAGGTGGGAATCGCCTGGCGGGGCGCGCTGCTGAGCATCCCGACGACCCTCTTCGCGCTGTGGACGTTCCGCCGGATGCAGCGCAACCGCAAGCCACCGTGGCGACTGGTCGTGGCCGCCTTCGCCTGGGGTCTGTTCGTCGCCGCCTACTTCGCCCAGATGGTCGAGGGCATCCTGCACGTCGTCATCACGGCAGAGCTCATGCCGGGCACCGCGGCGATCGTCAGTCACGCGGCCGCCGCCGCGGTCCCCGAGGAACTGGGCAAGGGCGCCGGGGTCCTCGTGGTCGTACTGCTCGCCTGGCGGCGCGTCGACGGCATGCTCGGTGGCATCGTCATCGGCGCCTGCGTCGGAATCGGCTTCCAGTTCGCCGAGTCGATGTCCTACATGACCGGGGACTTCGGCGCCGTGCTCTACCAGCACTGGTACCGGCAGGTCACCGGGCTTCTGGTCAGCCATGCCACCTACACGGGGATCATCGGCGCCGGCATCGGACTCGCCATGCAGTTCCGCGACTGGCGACGGCGGGCGGTCTGCGTTGGCAGCGGCTTCGCCGTCGCCATCGCGGCCCACCTGATCTGGGACATCTTTGCAATGGGCCGCCTGTACTGGGAGTCCGACAATTCCACGCTCCAGTTGTTCGTTGTGCAGCCGCTGAACCTCATCGTGCTCAAGGGGCCGGCGTTCGCCATCCTGCTGTTTCTCATCGTCATCGCTCTGCGCCAGGAAACCAGGTCACTGCATCGGCAGCTCCGGGGTGAGGCGTGCGACCCGCGCGGCGCGATCACCCGGGCCGAGGTGCCCGTACTGGTGAATCCGTCGCTGCGTCTCCGGATGCGGCTACAGGCACTCCTGCGTGGTGACCGTCCGGCCTACACGCGGATGAAGCGTCTGCACTCCGCGCAACTGGACCTGGCATTCGCCAGATGGCGCCGCCACCGGGGCGACCCGCCGCCGGGGACCGAAGACACGCTGCGGCAGCGGATTCGCGATCTGAGGACGGAAGCCCCTCCGGTTCCGCCGGCCGCCGGCCAGCGGTAACTCAGGCCCGGGCAGGGGATTTGGCCGTCCCTAGTGGAGCTGTGCCACACTGCCCGGGTGACGCTGCCTCCGACGTCCGACGTGCCTGACGACCAGGGTGCTACCCCACCGGGACCCGGCAACGCGGCGCCACCGCCACCGCCACCGCCACCGGCATCGCCACCACCGCCACCGCCACCGCTGCCACCGGCGCCGCCGCCGAAGAACAACGGACCTCTCATCATCGGTGTCATCGCCGGGGTGCTGGCGCTGTGCCTGCTCGGGACCTGCGTGGTCGCGGCCGGTGCGCTGGTCGTCGCCAACAGGGGCGACGACGGCCGGCCGGTGGCCGTCGCGGACGGAACCCCTCCCGTGCCGTCGCCGACGACACCCCCACCACCGTCCACGCGGGAGACGTACGCTCCGCCGGAGCCGCCGCCCACGACCGAAGCGGCCCCACCACCACCGCCGCCCGCGAAGATCGGGCAGTGCATCGTCGTCAGCGAGGACGGCGACTTCCTGGGTGTCGGCAACTGCAACGGCACGCGGGGCACCTATCGGGTGGTGTCGGTGGACTACGACCAGGGCGCGTGCGCTGATCCCAAGTCCGCGTACATCGGGGAAGACGGCTACCGCCTGTGTCTCGAGCGCCATCTGGTGCGCAACTACTGCTACAAATTCCCGAAGGGCAATGGCTGGATCGTCGGCGCGTCGAAGTGCAAGGCAAAGGGCACGGTGCACATCGTCGACATCGTCCCAGGGGCGGCCAACGACAGAAACTGCACACGGGACTACCGGTGGAACCGCTGGTACCGGTTCACGCATCCGACTGTCGTCTATTGCGTGATGCAGTACTAGTGGGTTTCCGTGACAATCCCGCTGCTGCGGCTCGGGCCATCGGTCTGGTGACGACGACAGTGCCGGTGGCTTCGCAGCACGTGTGACGGCCCATTCCGCGGCGCGTCGCAGGCGGTAGTCGACGGCGGTTCACGCGGGGCGGCCGCCCACCGCTGGATTTCTCGGCCTTCCGGTGGGTGTCCTGGCCGCCCTGCCCGGGATGCTTGCGGCCCTGCTCGCAGGCGAGGCGTGTCCCGGCGGTCGACCGTCCCGGGGCCGCGGGCCAGCCCGTGCCCCGGTGGCCACGCCACACCGGCGCCGAACCAGCGGTACGAGGTCCGCCACGGCGCGTACACCTCGGGCTCATCCCGCCCCGGGCCCGGTCCGGACCGTCGGATGGCCGGCATCGAGGTGGTCGGCGAGCCGGACGACGGCGGGGACGGCCCACCGGACCCCGTCGACGATCTGCCGTTTCGTCCGATATGGCGGATGCCCTCGGCCCGGCACCCGCAGGCCGGACGAGCCGCGGCCTCGCCCACCGGGCGTCGTGCACGCCAGGCCGCCTCGCAGCCGCTACCCTGGCGCCAGGTCTCCGGTCGGTCGTCGATTCCCTCGGCCGCTAACCGATCTGCCGGAGCGCCGCTCTTATCGATCACCGCCACGCTGGGCCCACCTCCCCGCCCGGCAGTCCCTAACGAAACACGGGCTAGGGGCACCCGTAGGGGCACGCTAGGGGTTGTGACCGCAGTCCGGCGACAATTACCTTTCGTCCGGCGCGTAAGACCTGGTGGGGGCTGAAACGCTTTTTGTCTGGCAATTCGTGGTCGGCTGAATGGGCTTAGATCTTCGCGGCTTGTGGCGTCTGTGGACGGTATTGGGCCGCCTGTTTCTTTCCGGCCCGAAGAGGTGGCGTCAATGGCGACTGAAGATACGCTCCGGGAGTACCTGAAATGGGTGACGGCGGACCTTCACCAGACCAGGAGGAAGCTCGGCGAGCTTGAGGCGGCCAACCGGGAGCCGATCGCCATCGTCGGCATGGCCTGCCGGTTCCCGGGCGGGGTGAGCTCGCCCGAGGAGCTGTGGGAGCTCGTCGACTCCCGCCGCGACGCCTTCTCCGCGTTCCCCGCCGACCGCGGCTGGGACCTGGCGCGGCTGTTCCACCCGGACCCCGACCACCCCGGCACGTCGTACGTCGCCGAGGGCGGCTTCATCGACTCCGCCACCGAGTTCGACGCCGCGTTCTTCGGCATCTCGCCGCGCGAGGCGCTCGCCATGGACCCGCAGCAGCGGCTGCTGCTGGAGGCCGCCTGGGAGGCGTTCGAGCACGCCGGGCTCGACCCCTCGGCGCTGCGCGGCCACCAGGTGGGAGTGTTCGCCAGCACCACCGGCCAGGACTACGTGGGCCTGCTCCAGCAGCCGCCGCCCGGCACCGAGGGCTACATCCTCACCGGCACCGCGGCCAGCGTCGTGTCCGGCCGGATCTCGTACGCGCTCGGCATCGAGGGCCCCGCCGTCACCGTCGACACCGCCTGTTCGTCGTCGCTGGTCGCCCTGCACCTGGCCTGCCAGGCGCTGCGGCAGGGGGAGTGCACCCTGGCCCTCGCCGGCGGTGCCACCGTCATGTCCACCCCGTCCGCCTTCATCGGCTTCAGCCGCCAGCGGGGCCTGGCCATGGACGGCCGGGTCAAGTCGTTCGCCGCCGCCGCCGACGGCACCGCCTGGGGCGAGGGGGTCGGCCTGCTGCTCGTCGAGCGGCTCTCCGACGCGCGGCGCAACGGCCACCCCGTCCTCGCGGTGGTGCGCGGCAGCGCGGTCAACCAGGACGGCGCGAGCAACGGGCTGACCGCCCCCAACGGCCCGTCCCAGCAGCGGGTCGTGCTCCAGGCGCTGGCCAGCGCCCGGCTCGCGCCCGAGCAGGTCGACGTCGTGGAGGCGCACGGCACCGGCACCACCCTCGGCGACCCCATCGAGGCGCAGGCGCTGCTGTCGACGTACGGGCAGGGCCGGCAGCCGGACCGGCCGCTCTGGCTCGGCTCGGTCAAGTCGAACATCGGGCACACCCAGGCCGCCGCCGGCGTGGCCGGGGTGATCAAGATGGTGATGGCGCTGCGGCACGAGACCGTGCCGGCGACGCTGCACGTCGACGAGCCCACCCCCAACGTGGACTGGACGGCCGGCGCGGTGTCGCTGGCGACCGAGCCGCAGCCGTGGCCCGCCGGGGAGCAGCCCCGCCGCGCGGGCATCTCCTCCTTCGGCATGAGCGGCACCAACGCCCACGTGATCATCGAGGAGGCGCCCGCCGCCGACCCGGCCCCCGTGGACGCCCCGGACGGCGCCGCCGCGACCGACCCGGTCGCCGTGCCGGCCGCCGCCGACACCGCCCCGGTCGACGGGGCCGGCCTCGTGCCGGTGCTGGTCTCCGCCCGCGACGCCGGGTCCCTGGCCGCGCAGGCGACCCGCTGGGCCGACTGGCTCGACGACCGCCCCGAGCTGCGGCTGACCGACGTCGGCTGGTCGTCGGCGCGTACCCGGGCCAGCCTCGAGCACCGGGCCGTGCTGCTCGCCGCCGACCGCGCCGGCCTGGCCGACGGCCTGCGCGCGCTCGCCACCGGCGGCGACGCCCCGGGCCTGGTCACCGGCGCCGGCCCGCGCGGCGGCAAGCTCGCGTTCCTCTTCTCCGGCCAGGGCGCGCAGCGCAGCGGCATGGGCCGCGAGCTGGCCGCCGCGTTCCCCGTCTTCGGCCGGGCGCTCGCCGAGGTCTGCGCCGAGCTGGACCGGCACCTGCCCCGCCCGCTCACCCCGGTGCTCTTCGCGCCCGAGGGCGACGAGGCCGCCGGGCTGCTCAACCAGACCCTCTACACCCAGGCCGGCCTGTTCGCCGTCGAGGTCGCGCTGTTCCGGCTCCTGGAGAGCTGGGGGATCGTCCCGGACGTCCTGCTCGGCCACTCGATCGGCGAGCTCTCCGCCGCGCACGCGGCCGGCGTGCTGTCGCTGCCCGACGCCGCCACCCTCGTCGCCGCCCGGGGCCGGCTGATGCAGGCCCTGCCGGCCGGCGGCGCGATGCTGGCCGTCCAGCTCCCCGCCGACGCCGTCCGGGCCGCCCTGGCCGGCGTCGAGGACCGGGTCGCCGTGGCCGCCGTCAACGGGCCCACCGCCGTGGTCGTCTCCGGCGCGGCCGACGCCGTCGAGGAACTCGAACGCCGCTGGGCCGACCAGGGCGTACGCACCAGGCCGCTGCGGGTCAGCCACGCCTTCCACAGCCCGCTGATGGAACCCATGCTCGCCGAGTTCGCCGCCGTGGTGCGCGGGCTGGAACTGCACCCGCCGACGCTGCCGATCGTGTCGAACCTGACCGGCACGGTCGCCGACCCCGACGAGATCCGCACCGCCGAATACTGGGTGCGGCACGTGCGGGAGGCCGTCCGGTTCGCCGACGGCGTCGACCAGCTGCGCGCCCTGGGTGTGCGTACGTTCCTGGAGGTCGGCCCCAGCGGCGTGCTCACCGCGCTGGCCCGCGACGTCCTGACCGCCGCCGGCGCCGACGACGACACCGCCGCCGTGGCGCTGCTGCGCCGCGACCGCCCCGAGCCCGCCTCCGCCCTCACCGCCCTCGCCGAGCTGCACGTCGGTGGGGTCGAGGTCGGCTGGGCGGAGCTGTTCGCCGGCGCCGACACCGCGCGGGTGCCCCTGCCCGCGTACGCCTTCCGCCGGCAGCGCTTCTGGCCCGAGCCGCCGCCCGCCGCCCCCGACACCGTGTCGGCGGACGGCGACGACGAGTTCTGGACCGCCCTGGAGCAGGCGGACGTCGACACGCTGCGCGGCGAGCTGGGCGACGACGACGAGCAGGTCCAGGCGCTGCTGCCGGCCCTGCCCGTACTCACCTCCTGGCGCCGCTCCCGGCGGGAACGCTCCCTCGTGGACGGCTGGTCGTACCAGGTGACCTGGCAGCCCGTGCCGGTCGAGGACGGCGACGGCCCGGCGGGCCGCTGGCTGGTCGTGCTGCCGGCCGACGACGCGCCGGCGTGGGCCGACGGCCTGGCCGGGCTCTTCGGCGACGACGAGCCGCTGGTGCTGCGCGTCGGCGCGGCGGACCTCGACCGCGCGGCGCTCACCGCCCGGCTGCGGGACCTCCTCGACGGCCGGCCGGTCGACGGCGTGCTCGCCGTGGTCGCCGGCCAGGACCGGCTGCTGGCCGAGCACCCCGGCGTGACCCTGGCCGCGGCCAGCACCCTCGCCCTGGTCCAGGCGATGACCGACCTGGACCTGGTGGCGCCGCTGTGGTGCGTCACCAGCGGCGCGGTCGCGGCGGCCCCGGGCGACCGGGTCGCGCACCCGTTGCAGACCGAGGTCTGGGGCCTCGGCCGCGCGGCGGCCGTCGAGCAGCCGCACCGCTGGGGCGGCCTGGTCGACCTGCCGGCCACCGTCGACGACGCCACCACCCGGCGGCTCGCCGCCGTGCTGGCCGGTCACGTCGGCGAGGACCAGGTGGCCGTCCGGCCCGGCGGGACCTGGGCCCGCCGGCTCACCCCGGCCCCGCCCGCGGCGGACGAGCCCTCCGCCGGCGACTGGTGCTCCGGCACCGTCCTGGTCACCGGCGGCACCGGCGCCCTCGGCGGCCACGTCACCCGCTGGCTGCTCGGCCGCGGCGCCGGGCGGGTGGTCCTGGCCAGCCGCCGGGGCACCGCCGCCCCGGGCGTGGCGGACCTGGTCGACCGGTACGGCGCCGACGGGCGGGTCACCGTCGCCACCTGCGACGTGACCGACCGGCGCTCCGTGGCGGACCTGGTGGACGCGCTGCCCGACCTGACCGCGGTCGTGCACGCCGCCGGCACCGACCAGCTCACCCCGCTGACCGACACCACCCTCGACGAGTTCTCCCACGTCGTCGCGGGCAAGGTGCTCGGCGCCCTGCACCTCGACGCCTGCCTCGCCGAGCGCGACCTCGGCGCGTTCGTCATGTTCTCCTCCATCTCCGGCGTGTGGGGCAGCGCCGGGCAGTGCGCCTACGGCGCCGGCAACTCCCTGCTGGACGCCCTGGCCGTCAACCGGCGCGACCGGGGCCTGCCGGCCACCGCCGTCTCCTGGACGGCCTGGGGCGGCGAACACGGCATGGCCGCCGAGAACGTGGCCACCGAGCAGCTCAACCGGATGGGCCTGCCGCCGATCGACCCGGAGAAGGCGCTCGTCGCCCTCGACCGGGCGCTGCGCCGCCCGACGCCCTGCGTGACCGTCGCCGACGTCGACTGGAGCCGGTTCCACCCCGCGTTCACCGTGGCCCGGCCCAGCCCGTTCCTGGGCGGCGTGCCGCAGGTGCGGGCGCTCGTCGCGCAGGAGGAGGAGGCCGCCGCGCCCACGGGCGGGGTCGCCGCGCCGCTGCGCCACCTCGCGGCGCTGCCGGCGGCGGAGCAGGAGCGGGAGCTGCTGCGGCTGGTCAACGAGCAGACCGCGGCGGTGCTGGGGCACGCCACGCCCGACGAGCTGCGCGGACGCCCGTTCAAGGACCTCGGCTTCGACTCGCTGACCGCCGTGGACTTCCGGGGACGGCTGAACGCGGCCACCGGCCTGCGGCTGCCCACCACGCTGGTCTTCGACTACCCGACCCCCGCCGAGCTGGCCGCACACCTGCGCGAACTGGTCTCGGGCGCCACCCCGGCCGACGCCCCGCAGACCGTCGTCGTCGACGCCGACGAGCCCGTCGCGATCGTCGGGATGGCCTGCCGCTACCCCGGCGGCATCGACGGGCCGGAGGCGTTCTGGCGGCTGGTCGCCGACGGGGTGGACGCCATCTCGCCGTTCCCCACCGACCGGGGCTGGGAGATCCCCGAGCCGGCGGAGGGGACGCACCCCCCGGCGGGCGGCTTCCTCTACGACGTGGCGGACTTCGACCCCGCCTTCTTCGAGATCTCGCCCCGCGAGGCCCTCGCCATGGACCCGCAGCAGCGGCTCGCCCTGGAGACGTCCTGGGAGGCGCTGGAGCGGGCCGGGGTGGACCCGGCGACGCTGCGGGGCACCCGTACGGGCGTCTTCGTGGGCGCCTCCACCTCCGGCTACGGCACCGGGCTGACCGAGGTCCCCGAGGGCGTCGAGGGCTACCTGATGACCGGCGCCGCGCACAGCGTGATCTCCGGCCGGGTCGCGTACGCCCTCGGGCTGGAGGGACCCGCCGTCACCGTCGACACCGCCTGCTCCTCGTCGCTGGTGGCGCTGCACCTCGCCGGGGCGGCGCTGCGGCGCGGCGAGTGCGACCTGGCGCTGGCCGGCGGCGTGGCCGTGATGGCCACCCCCACGGCGTTCCAGGAGTTCTCCCGCCAGGGCGGCCTCGCCTCTGACGGGCGGTGCAAGTCCTTCGCCGCCACGGCGGACGGCACCGGCTGGTCCGAGGGCGTCGGCATGCTGCTCGTGCAGCGGCTCTCCGACGCCCGCCGGCAGGGCCGGCGCGTCCTCGCCGTCGTACGCGGCTCCGCCGTGAACTCCGACGGCGCGTCGAACGGCCTGACCGCCCCCAACGGTCCCTCCCAGCAGCGGGTGATCCGGCAGGCGCTCGCCAGCGCCCGGCTGGCGGTCACCGACGTGGACGTCGTCGAGGCCCACGGCACCGGCACCGTCCTCGGCGACCCGATCGAGGCGCAGGCGCTGCTCGCGACGTACGGGCAGGACCGCGGCGACGCGGGCCCGCTGCTGCTGGGCTCGGTGAAATCGAACATGGGCCACGCGCAGGCCGCCGCCGGCGTGGCCGGCGTGATCAAGATGATCCTGGCGATGCGGGAGGGCACCGTCCCGGCGACGCTGCACGTGGACGAGCCGTCGCCGCACATCGACTGGTCCTCCGGCGACGTGGAGCTGGTGACCCGGTCCCGGCCGTGGCCGGCGGTCGACCGGCCCCGCCGCGCGGCGGTCTCCTCGTTCGGCATCTCCGGCACCAACGCCCACGTGGTCGTCGAGCTGCCCACCGACGCGCCCGCCGACGCCGGGGCGGCCGACGCCCCGACGCCGCCGGCCGTCGGCGCGGAGGTGCGGGAACGCGCCGCCGGGCTGGTCGCCGCCGACGTGGTGGTGTGGCCGGTCTCGGCCCGCTCGACCTCCGCGCTGGCCGCGCAGGCGTCCCGGCTGGCCCGGCACCTGCGGGCCCACCCCGGCCTCGCCCCGGCGGCGGTCGGCTGGTCCCTCGCCGCGACCCGCTCGGCGTTCGACAGGCGTGCCGCGGTGCTCGGCGCGACCCCCGGCGAGCTGCTGGCCGGCCTGGACGCGCTCGCCGCCGGCACCCCGGCCGGCAACGTGCTGACCGGCACCGTCGCCAACCACGGCGCCGGCCCGGTGTTCGTCTTCCCGGGCGCCGCCCCGGCGGGCGCGGCGGCCGGACTCGTGGGCCGCTGCCCGGTCTTCGACGACGCCCTCGCCGAGTGCCGGCAGGCCCTCGCCCCGTGGGTCGACGTCGACCCGGCCGCCCTGCTGACCGGCGCGGACGCCTCCTGGGGCGAGCGGCCGGAGCTGGCCCGGCCCGTGCTGTTCGCCGTCGGGGTGGCGCTCGCCGCCGTCTGGCGGCACGCCGGCCTCACCCCGGCCGCGGTCGTCGGCGACGGCGACGGCGAGGTCGTGGCCGCCCACGTGGCGGGCCTGCTGTCCCTGCCCGACGCCGCCCGGACGGTGGCGCTGCGGGCCCGGGCCGCCGCCGGCGAGCTGGACCCCGACGGCCTCCGCGTCGCCCTGGCGGGGCTCGCCCCGCAGCCCGGGACCGCCCGGCTGGCCTCCACGCTCACCGGGGACTGGGCCGACGCGGCCACCCTCGGCGTCGACCACTGGGCCGACCTCCGCGCCGACGCCCCGGCCGATTCCGGGGCCGCGCACCCGGCCGGTCCGGGCACCGACGAGGCGGCCCGGCCGGAGCAGCTCGACGCCGCCCTGCGCGCCGCCGTCGACGCCGGACACGTGACCTTCGTGGAGATCTCGCCGGAGCCGGCGCTGACCGACCGGGTCGCCGCCGTCCTCGACGCGACCGGTGTCACCGGCCACGTCCTGGACACCCTCGCCGGGGCCGACGACGCCGCCACCCGGCTGCTGACCGGCCTCGCCACCGCGTACACCCTGGGTCTGGCGGTGGACCACCGCCGGCTGCTGCCCGAGGCCGAGCCGGTCGACCTGCCCACGTACGCCTTCGACCGGAACCGCTACTGGCTGGAGCGCACCGGCGCGCACCGCTCGGTCCTGCCCGCCGTGGGCCTCGACGTGGTCGACCACCCGCTGCTCAGCGCGGTGGCCGACCTGCCCGGCGACGAGGGGCTGCTGTTCACCGGCCGAATCACCCTCGCCACCCACCCCTGGCTGGCCGACCACGCCGTGCTGGGCACGGTGCTGCTGCCCGGGACGGCGCTGGTGGAGCTGGCGTCCTGGACCGGCCGGCAGGCCGGCGCGGCGACCGTCGCCGAGCTGAACCTGGAGGCGCCGCTGGCGATCCCCACCGAGGGAGGGATCGACCTGCGGGTCCGCGTCGGCCCGCCGGACGAGACCGGGCACCGGCCCGTCGCCATCCACACCCGGCGCGACGACGACACCGGACCCGACGGTTCCCGCGCCTGGCAGCGGCACGCCTCCGGCCAGCTCGCCGACACCGTCGACCCGGAGCCCGCGCCGGCCGCCGTGTGGCCGCCCGCCGACGCCGAGCCGATCGCCCTCGACGGGCTCTACGCCCGGCTCGCCGCCCAGGGCTACCACTACGGCCCGGCCTTCCGGGCGCTGCGCGCCGCCTGGCGGTCGGGCCCGGACATCCTCGCCGAGGTCGCCCTGGACGCCGACGCGTCCACCGACACCACGGCCTTCTCGGTGCACCCGGCCCTGATGGACGCGGCGCTGCACGCCATCGGCGCCAGCGCCACGGCGGGTGCCACCGACGCCACGGCCGGCGACCCCGCCGGCGGCGCGTCGGGCGCCGAGGGCGGCCCCGACATCCGCCCGGGCCTGCCGTTCACCTGGTCGGGCGTGACCATCCGGCCCACCCGCGCCCGCGAGCTGCGGATCCGGCTGCGCGCCACCGACGCCTCATCCGTGGCCCTGACCATCACCGACACCGGCGCCACCCCGGTCGCCTCCGTCGACGGTCTGGTCCTGCGGCCCATCTCCGGCGAGCAGCTCAGCGCCGCCCGCCGGTCGGCCAGCCGGTCCCTGCACCGCCTCGACTGGGTCGCCCCCGCCACCGGCCGCGCCGACGGCACGTCCCGGCTCGTCGCCCTCGGCGACGACTGGCCCGGCGCCGACCGGCACCCGGACCTCTCCGCCCTGGTCGCCGAGGTGCGCGCGGGCGCTCCGGTGCCCGACGCGGTGGTGGTGACCTGCGCCGGACCCGCCGCCGACGAGCCGCACCCGGCCCGCCAGGCGCACCGCGTCGCCCACCGCATGCTCGCGCTGGCCCAGCAGTGGCTCGCCGAGGAGTCCCTGACCGCCGCCCGGCTGGTGGTGGTCACCCGCGGCGCGGTCCGGGTCGACCCGGACGAGCGGATCGCCGACGTGCCGGCCGCCACCGCCTGGGGCCTGCTGCGTTCCGCCCAGTCGGAGAACCCCGACCGGATCGTGCTCCTCGACGTCGACGACGACGCCTCGGCCGCCGCGCTGCTGCCGGCGGCCCTGGCCACCGGCGAACCCCAGCTCGCGGTACGCGCCGGCCAGCTCCGGGTGCCCCGGCTGACCCGGCTCGGCCCGCCCCCGGCCGAGGCGTCCGGCCCCGACCTGGCCGCCGGCACCGTCCTGGTGACCGGGGCGACCGGCCTGCTCGGGCGGCTCGTGGCGCGACGGCTCGTGACCCGGCACGACGTACGGCACCTGCTGCTGGTCAGCCGCAGCGGGGCGGACGCCCCGGGCGTCGCCGCGCTGGTCGACGAGCTGGCCGGACTGGGCGCCACCGCCCGGGTGGTCGGCTGCGACGTCACCGACCGCGACGCGCTCGCCCTGCTGGTCGACCAGATCCCCGCCGACCTGCCGCTGACCGGCGTGGTGCACGCGGCCGGGGTGCTCGACGACGGCGTCCTGCCCGCGCTCACCCCGGACCGCTTCGACACCGTGCTGCGCCCCAAGGTCGACGCGGCCTGGCACCTGCACGAGCTGACCGAGAAGCTGGACCTGGCCGCGTTCGTGCTCTTCTCCTCGGCGGCCGGCCTCTTCGGCGGCCCCGGGCAGGCCAACCACGCGGCGGCGAACTGCTTCCTCGACGCCCTCGCCCAGCACCGGCGCGACCGGGGACTCCCGGCGCTCTCGCTGGCCTGGGGGCCGTGGGTCAACGACACCGGCGACGGCCAGACCGGGCACGTCGACGAGGCCCGGATGAACCGGGGCGGCTTCGTCCCGCTCGGCGCCGACGAGGGCATGGACCTGTTCAGCGAGGCGCTGCGCTTCGCCGAGCCGGTGGTCGTACCGGTCAACCTGGACCTCGCCCTGATCGGCCGGCACGGGCCGGCGGCGGTGCCGCCGGTGCTGCGGTCGCTGGTCCGGCCGGCGACGACCGGCGCGGTGCGGGCCGCCGAACGCGATCCGGCCGAGGCGCTGCGGGAGACCCTCGCCGCCACGGCGGAGGCCGACCGCGACCAGGTGCTCTCCGACCTGGTCCGCACCCACGCCGCCGCGGTCCTCGGCTACGCGTCGATCCGCTCGATCGACGTCGAGCGCGGCTTCGTCGAGCTGGGCTTCGACTCGCTGACCGCCGTCGAGTTCCGCAACCGGCTCAACGCGGCCACCGGCCTGCGGCTGCCGTCCACGCTGATCTACGACCGGCCGACCACGGCCGCGCTGGTCGAGTACCTGCGGGGCGCGCTGCTGGCGGAGCGGAGCACCTCCGCGCTGACGGTGCTCGGCGAGCTGAACAAGCTGGAGCACGCCATGCGGGCGGTGGCCTCGGCCGACACCGACCGGGCCGCCGTCGGCGCCCGGCTGCGTGAACTGCTCTCCCTGTGGACCTACACCGAGTCCGGTGCGGACTCCGCCGCCGACGAGGGCGCCAGCCTCGAGTCGGCCTCCGCCGAGGAGATCTTCAGCCTGCTGGACGAAGAGTTCGGCTCGGCCTGATCCGGCATGTCGCACACCTCGAACCCCGATACGGAGTGGCCCGATGCCCACTGAGGCAGAGTTCCTCGACTACCTCCGGCGTGCGACTGCCGACCTGCGCGACGCGCGTCGGCGGGTGCGCGAGGTGGAGGCCAAGGACCGCGAGCCGATGGCCGTCATCGGGATGGCGTGCCGGTTCCCGGGCGGCGTGTCCAGCCCGGCCGAGCTGTGGGACCTCGTCGACCGGGGCGGCGACGGGGTGGGCGACTTCCCGGCCGACCGGGGCTGGGACCTGGAGCGGCTCTTCAACGTCGACCCGGACAACCCGGGCACATCGACCAGCAGCCAGGGCGGCTTCCTCTACGACGCGCCGCAGTTCGACCCGGGCTTCTTCGGCATCAGCCCCCGCGAGGCCCTGGCGATGGACCCCCACCAGCGGCTGCTGCTGGAGACCTCCTGGGAGGCGTTCGAGCACGCCGGCATCGACCCGCAGCGGCTGCGCGGCAGCCGGACCGGCGTCTTCGCCGGGGTCATGTACCACGACTACGCGTCGCGGGTGCTGGACCTGCCCGATGGCGTCGAGGGCTACATCGGCACCGGCAACTCCGGCAGCGTGGTGTCCGGGCGGGTGGCGTACACCTTCGGGCTCGAGGGCCCGGCGGTCACGGTGGACACGGCGTGCTCGTCGTCGCTGGTCGCCGTGCACCTCGCGACGCAGGCGCTGCGCCAGCGCGACTGCGACTTCGCGCTCGCCGGCGGCGTGACGGTCATGTCCACCCCGGGCACCTTCGCCGACTTCTCCCGCCAGCGGGGCCTGGCCTCGGACGGCCGGTGCAAGTCGTTCGCCGCCGCCGCCGACGGCACCGGCTGGTCCGAGGGCGTCGGCGTGCTGCTGTTGCAGCGGCTCTCCGACGCCCGCCGCGACGGCCGGCGCATCCTCGCCGTGGTCCGGGGCAGCGCCGTCAACCAGGACGGCGCCAGCAGCGGGCTCACCGCCCCGAACGGCCCGTCGCAGGAGCGGGTGATCCGGCAGGCCCTCGCGAACGCCCGGCTGTCCCCGGCCGACGTCGACGTGGTCGAGGCGCACGGCACCGGCACCACCCTCGGCGACCCGATCGAGGCGCAGGCGCTGCTGGCCACGTACGGGCAGGACCGGGGCGAGGGCGGACCGCTTTGGCTGGGCTCGGTCAAGTCGAACCTGGGCCACACCCAGGCCGCCGCGGGCGCCGCCGGACTGATCAAGATGATCGAGGCGATCCGGCACCGCACCATGCCCGCCACCCTGCACGTCGACGAGCCGTCCCCGCACATCGACTGGTCCGCCGGGCAGGTGTCGCTGCTGACCGAGGCACGCCCGTGGTCGGCCGCCGACCGGCCGCGCCGGGCCGCCGTGTCGTCGTTCGGCATCAGCGGTACGAACGCGCACGTCATCCTGGAGGAGGCGCCCGTCGACGACGCCCCGTCCACCGACGAGGCCCCGCCCGCCGCCGACGCGCCGGTGGCGCTCCCGCTCGCCCCGGTGTTCCTCTCCGCCCGTACGCCCGAGGCGCTCGCCGGGCAGGCCGGCCGCTGGGCCGACCACCTCGCCCGCGTCGACTCCCTGCGCCCGCTGGACGTCGCGGCCTCCTCGGTCAACCGCGCGGGGCTCGAACACCGCGCGGTCGTCCTGGCGGGCGACGCGGACGACCTGCTCGCCGGGCTGCGGGCCCTCGCCGCCGGCGAGCCGACCGGCGCCGTCACCACCGGCGCGTCGGCCCCGCGCGGCCGGGTGGCCTTCCTCTTCTCGGGTCAGGGCGCGCAGCGCGCCGGCATGGGTCGCGAGCTGTACGCGGCCTTCCCGGTCTTCGCCGCCGCCCTCGACGAGGCGTGCGGGCACCTCGACCCGCTGCTGCCGCGCGCGCTGCGCGAGGTGCTGTTCGCCGGGGCGGGCACGCCCGAGGCGGAGCTGCTGGACCAGACGGTCTTCACCCAGGCGGGCCTGTTCGCCGTCGAGGTGGCCCTGTTCCGGCTCGTCGAGTCGTTCGGGGTCGCGCCGGACCTGGTGGCCGGGCACTCCATCGGCGAGATCGCGGCGGCGCACGTGGCGGGCGTGCTCTCCCTGGCCGACGCGTGCGCGCTGGTCGCCGCGCGGGGCAGGCTCATGCAGGCCCTGCCGGCGGGCGGCGGCATGCTCGCCGTGGCGGCCGACGAGGCCGCCGTGGTCGCCTCCCTCGCCGGGCTGACCGGCCGGCTGGACGTGGCCGCCGTGAACGGCCCCGCCGCCGTGGTGGTGGCGGGCGACGTCGAGGCCCTCGACGAGGTGCAGCGGGTGTGGTCCGAGCGGGGCGTGCAGACCCGCCGGCTGCGGGTCAGCCACGCCTTCCACAGCGCGCGGATGGACCCGATGCTGGCCGAGTTCGCGGCCGTCGCCGAGGGGCTGACGTTCCGGCCGCCGACGATTCCGGTGGTGTCGAACCTGACCGGCCGCGTCGCCGACGCCGACCAGCTCTGCGACCCGGGCTACTGGGTGCGCCACGTACGCGGCACCGTGCGCTTCGCCGACGCCGTCGACTGCCTGCGCGCCGAGGAGGTCGACACCTACCTGGAGGTGGGGCCGAACGGCGTCCTGACCGCCATGGCGCAGAACTGCCTCGCCGAGCGGGCGGAGGACGACACCGCGCCCCTGCTGGCCCCGGTGTCGCGCCACGACCGGCCCGAGCCGCAGGCCCTCCTGGAGGCCCTCGCGCTGCTGCACGTGCACGGCGTGACCGTCGGCTGGGCCGACCTGCTCGACCGGGCCGGCGGTCGGCACCTGGACCTGCCGACGTACGCCTTCCAGCACCAGCGGTACTGGCTGGAGCCGGCGGGCCGGTGGACGGACGTCTCCGGGGCGGGCCTCGGGGCGGCCGGGCACCCGCTGCTCGGCGCGGCCGTCTCCGTGGCCGGCGAGGACATGGTGGTGCTGACCGGCCGCCTGTCCACGTCGACGCACGCGTGGCTCGCCGACCACTCGGTCTCCGGCGTGGTGATCGTGCCGGGCGCCGCCCTGGTGGAGTTGGCGGTGCGGGCGGGCGACGAGGTGGGCGCGTCGCGGGTGCGGGAGTTGACCGTGGCCGCGCCGCTGGTGCTGCCGTCGGCGGGTGCGGTGCGGGTGCAGGTGCGCGTCGGCGCGGCCGACGAGGCGGGCACCCGGTCGGTGACCGTGCACTCCCAGCCGGAGGAGACCGTCGACCCGGAGTGGGTCCGGCACGCGGAGGGCGTGCTGGAGCCGGCGACGGCCGACGAGCCGGGCGTGGGGGAGTGGCCGCCGGCCGGCGCGGCCGAGGTGGACGTGGCGGGCTGGTACCCGGCGCTGGCCGAGCGCGGTCTGGCGTACGGGCCGGTGTTCCGGGGGCTGCGCCGGGTGTGGACGACCGGCGGCGACGAGGTGTTCGCCGAGGTGGCGTTGCCGGACGAGGTGGCGGGCGACGCGGCGGGCTTCGGGGTGCACCCGGCGCTGCTGGACGCCGCCCTGCACCCGATCGGGCTGCTGCCCGGTGCGGAGGGTTCGGGCGGGCCGCGGGTGCCGTTCGCGTTCGAGGGCGTGCAGGTGCACGCCTCGGGCGCGCGGGTGCTGCGGGTGCGGCTGTCGCGCGCGGGCTCGGCGGTGCGGCTGGTGGCGTGCGACGAGTCGGGTGCGGCCGTGGTGTCGGTGGACTCCCTGGCGCTGCGGGAACTGACCGGGGTGTCGTCGTCCCCGGACGCGTCGGCCCGGTCGCTGTTCGAGGTCGCCTGGCAGGCCCAGGAGGTCACCCCGGCCGGGGACGTCTCCGGGTGGGCGCTGGTGGGCTCGCCCGCCGCCGCCGACCTGCCGGCGTTCGCCGACGTCGAGGCGGTGACCGCGGCGGCCGCCGGGCCGTCGGGCGTGGCGCCGCGCCTGCTGCTGGTGCCGGCGGGCAGCCTGCGCCGACCCGACCACGCCGGGACGGAGACCCTCCCGGTCCACGACGGGGACGCCGACCTGCCGGCGGACGCCGCCGACAACGACCCCGACGCGGTACGCGCGGCGACCACGGCCGTGCTGGCGGCCGTCCGGTCCTGGCTGGCGGCCGACGCGCTGGCGGAGTCGCGGCTGGTGGTGGTGACCCGGGGCGCGGTGTCGGTGGGTGCCGACGACCGGGTGTCCGACCTGGGCGGTGCGGCGGTGTGGGGTCTGCTGCGTTCGGCGCAGTCGGAGCATCCGGGTCGTATCGTGCTGGCGGACGTCGACGGTGACGTGGATGCCGGGTTGCTGGGTGTGCTGGCCACGGTGGCTGACGAGCCGGTGGCGTTCGGTGGTCAGGTCGCGGTGCGTGCGGGTGGGGTGTTCGTGCCGCGTCTGGTGCGCGCGGTGGCCCCGGCGTCGGTGGAGGCGCCGGTTGTGGGTGGCGGTGCGGTGCTGGTGACCGGTGGTACGGGTGCGTTGGGTGCGCTGGTCGCGGAGCGCCTGGTGTCGGTGCACGGGGTGCGGTCGCTGGTGCTGGTGTCGCGGCGTGGCCCGGAGGCCGCGGGCGCGGGTGAGCTGTCGGAGCGGCTGACGGCGCTGGGCGCGTCGGTACGGATTGCCGCCTGCGACGTGACGGACCGGGACCAGGTCGGTGCGCTGGTCGCCGAGGTCACCGCCGGGGAACGCCTGGCGGGCGTGGTGCACACCGCTGGTGTCCTCGACGACGGGATCGTGGAAGGGCTGACGGCCGAGCGCCTCGCCGGAGTGTTGGCGCCGAAGGTGTCGGCGGGTTGGTTCCTGCACGAGGCGACGGCGTCGCTGGATCTCGACTTGTTCGTGGTGTTCTCGTCGGTGGCTGGGGTGCTCGGCTCGCCGGGCCAGTCGGCGTACGCGGCGGGCAACGCGTTCCTGGACGGGTTGGCGGTCCACCGGAGGCAGCTCGGGTTGCCGGCCGTCAGCCTGGCATGGGGCATGTGGGACACCCCCGGCATGGGCGCGTCCCTCGATGAGGCGGACCGGGCGCGATCGACCCGGGGCGGCGTCACCGCGATGAGCGCCGAGACCGGGCTGCGGCTGTTCGACGCCGCCCTGACCGCCGACCGGCCGGCCCTGGTACCGGCCGTGATCGACCTGGCCGCCCTCCGGGCCGCGGCTGGCGCCGGCCTGGTGCCGCCGATGCTCCGCAACCTGGTCGGTACGACCACGACGCGCCGCCAGGCGGGACAGGGCACCACCTGGGCGACCCGCGTCAGCGGCCTCGCCGCCGACGAGGCGCGGGCCCAGATCGACGTGCTGGTACGCGGCCTCGTCGCGCAGGTGCTCGGGCACGGTGGCGCGGAGGCGGTGCCGGCCGACCGGGCGTTCCGGGAGCTGGGCTTCGACTCGCTGACGGCCGTCGACCTGCGTAACCGCGTCAACGCGGCCACCGGCCTCCGGCTGCCCTCGACGCTGGTGTTCGACTACCCGACGCCCCAGGCGCTCGCCGTCCACGTGCACGCCGAACTGGCCGGCGCCGCCGCCGGTCCCGCCGCGTCCGGGGCGCGGGCCACGGCCGCATTCGACGAGCCGATCGCCATCGTCGGCATGGCCTGCCGCTACCCGGGCGGCGTCGAGACGCCCGACCAGCTCTGGGCGCTGCTGGCCGCCGGCGGCGAGGGCATCGGGGAGTTCCCCACCGACCGCGGCTGGGACCTGGAGAGCCTGTTCGACCCCGACCCCGACCACCCCGGCACGTCGTACACGCGCCACGGCGGTTTCCTCTACGGCGCCGGCGAGTTCGATCCCGGCTTCTTCGGCATCTCGCCGCGCGAGGCCCTGGCGATGGACCCGCAGCAGCGGCTGCTGCTGGAGGCGTCGTGGGAGTCGTTCGAGTCCGCCGGTCTCGATCCGCAGCGGTTGCGGGGCAGCCGGACGGGTGTCTTCGCCGGCGTCATGTACCACGACTACGCCTCCCAGCTCATGGAGCTGGCCGACGAGGTGGAGGGCTACGTCGGCACCGGCAACTCGGGCAGCGTCCTGTCCGGCCGGGTGGCGTACACGTTCGGCCTCGAAGGCCCGGCCGTCACCGTCGACACCGCCTGTTCCTCCAGCCTCGTGGCGCTGCACCTCGCGGCGCAGGCGTTGCGCTCCGGTGAGTGTGATCTGGCGTTGGCCGGTGGCGTGACGGTGATGGCGACGCCGGGGACGTTCATCGAGTTCTCCCGGCAGCGGGGCCTGTCGCAGGACGGCCGCTGCAAGTCGTTCGCCGCCTCGGCCGACGGCACCGGCTGGAGCGAGGGCGTGGGTGTCCTGCTCGTGCAGCGGCTCTCCGACGCCCAGCGGGAAGGCCGGCGCATCCACGCCGTGCTGCGGGGCACGGCCGTGAACCAGGACGGCGCCTCGAACGGTCTGACCGCGCCGAACGGCCCGTCGCAGCAGCGCGTGATCCACCAGGCCCTCGCGAACGCCCGCCTCACCCCGGCCGACGTGGACGCCGTCGAGGCGCACGGCACCGGCACCACCCTCGGCGACCCCATCGAGGCGCAGGCCCTGCTGGCGACGTACGGGCAGGAGCGTCCGGGGGATCGGCCGCTGCTGTTGGGGTCGGTGAAGTCGAACATCGGGCACACGCAGGCGGCTGCCGGTGTGGCCGGTGTGATCAAGATGGTCATGGCGATGCGGCACGGTCTGGTGCCGGCGACCCTGCACGTGGACGAGGCGTCGCCGCACGTCGACTGGACGGCCGGGGCGGTGGCCCTCGCGACGGAGCCCACCCCGTGGCCGCAGGTCGGCCGGCCGCGTCGGGCGGCGGTGTCGTCGTTCGGCATCTCCGGCACCAACGCGCACGTGATCATCGAGCAGCCGCCCGCCGAGCCGGTCGAGGCACGCGCCGCCGACCGTCCGCGCGCCGGCGTCGTACCCCTGGTGCTCTCCGCCGTGGACGCCCCGGCGCTGCGCGAACAGGCGGCCCGGCTGGGCGCGCACCTCGCGGCGCACCCGGAGCTGGCCCCGGCCGACGTCGCGCACGCCCTGGCGACCACCCGGGCCGCGTTCGGGCACCGCGCCGTCGTCCTCGGCCGCGACACCGTCGGCCTGACGCGGGCCCTGGAGTCGCTCCGCCTCGGCGAGGCCACCCCCGACACGGTCACCGGCACCGCGCTGCGCGGCGGCGACCCGGTCCTCGTCTTCCCCGGCCACGGCGACCCGTGGCCCGCCACGGCGGTCGAGCTGCTGGACCGGGCGCCGGAGTTCGCCGCCTCGATCGCCGCCTGCGAGGCGGCCCTCGCACCCCACGTGGACTGGTCGCTCACCGCCGTGCTGCGCGGCGCGGACGGCGCCCCGCCCGCGACGGACACCCGGGTGACGAACCCCGTCCGGTGGGCCGTGGCGGTCTCGCTGGCCCGCTGGTGGCGTTCGCTCGGCGTCCGGCCCGCCGCCGTGGTCGGGCACGCCCACGGCGAGGTCGCGGCCGCCTGCGTGGCCGGCGCGCTGTCGCTGGAGGACGCGGCGAGGACGATCGCCCTCGGCAGCCGGGCCGACGCCGACCCGGGCGCGCTGGCCGGGACCACCCTCGGGGCGGCCGAGGTGCCGCTGTACTCGGCGGCGACCGGCGGACGGGTCGACACCGACGGCCTCGACGCCGCCCGCTGGTACCGGGGGCTGGCCGACGGCGTCGACGTCGACCCGGTCGTGCGCGCCCTGCTCGGCGAGGGCCACCAGGTCCTCGTCGAGGCCGCCACCGGGCCCGTGCTCGCCGCCGGAATGCGGGAGATCGCGCAGGGCGTCGACGACGCCGTCGTGGTGGCCGCCGACGACACCGACGCCGGCGGTTGGCCCCGGATGCTGACCGTCCTCGCCGGGCTGCACGTGCACGGCGTGCCCGTGGACTGGACGGCCGTCCTGGGCGCCCGCACCGGCCCGCCGGTGGAACTGCCGACGTACGCCTTCCAGCGCCAGCGGTACTGGCCGCAGGCGCAGGTCACGACCGGCCCCGCCCTTGCCGGCCAGGACGAGGCGGACCGGCACTTCTGGGAGGCCGTGGAACGCGCCGACCCGCAGGCGTTGGCCGCCGCCATGCGGATCGACGAGACGGCGGCCCGGGCCCTCGACCCCGCGCTGCCGCTGCTCTCCTCGTGGCGCCGACGCCGCCGCGACGAGTCCACGGTGGACTCGTGGCGCTACCGGGTGACCTGGAAGCCGGTGACCGTCGCGCCGGAGGTCACCCTGTCCGGCGCCTGGCTGCTGCTGGTGCCGGCGGACGGCGCCGCGCGCCCCCTGGTCGACGGCGTCGCCCGGGCCCTCACCGAGGGCGGGGCCGAGGTCGTCCGGATCGACGTGCCGGGGACGGACCGGCAGGCGCTGGCCGAGCGGCTGGCGCGCACCGGCGCCGTCGCCGGCGTGCTCTCCCTGCTCGGCCTGGACGACGTCGCGCACCCGACCCACCCGGTGGTGCCGGCGGGACTCGCCGGCACGTACGCCCTGGTCCAGGCCCTCGGCGACGCCGGGATCACCGCCCCCCTGTGGTGCGCCACCACCGGCGCGGTCTCCACCGGCCGGGCCGACCCGCTCGACCGCCCCCGCCAGGCGATGCTCTGGGGCCTCGGCCGGGTGGTCGCCCTCGAACACCCGGACCGCTGGGGCGGCCTCGTCGACCTGCCCACCGAGCTGGACCCCCGGGACCGGGGCCGCCTCGTGGCGGTGCTGGCCGGCGTCGACGCCGAGGACCAGCTGGCGCTGCGCCCCTCCGGGGTGTTCGCCCGGCGACTGGTCCGGGCCCGCGCCGAGCGCACCGCGACGGGGGACTGGCGTCCCGCCAGCGGCGCCGTCCTGGTCACCGGCGGCCTCGGGTCGATCGGGGCCCAGGTGGCGCGCTGGCTGGCCCGCGAGGGCGTCGGCGAGCTGGTGCTGACCGGCCGCCAGGGCCCCGCCACGCCCGGCGCCGACGAGCTGGCGGACGAACTGCGCGCCGCCGGCGCCACCGTCACCGTGGCCGCCTGCGACGTCGCCGACCCCGCCGCCGTGCGGGCCCTCGTCGAGCGGCTCGCCGGGCAGGGCACCCGCATCGGGGCCGTGTTCCACACCGCTGGCGTCGCCCACGCCGCACCGGTCGCGGCCACCGACGTGGCCGACCTCGCCGACGCCCTGCGGGCCAAGGTGGCCGGCGCGGTCAACCTCGACGAGGTGTGCGGCGACGAGCTGTCGGCGTTCGTGCTCTTTTCCTCCGGCGCGGGCGTCTGGGGCGGCGGACACCAGGGCGGCTACGCCGCGGCCAACGCCTTCCTCGACGCGCTCGCCGAGGACCGGCGCCGGCGCGGCCGGGCCGCCACCGCCGTCGCCTGGGGCGCCTGGGACGGCGGCGGCATGGTCGACGCCGAGGGCGCCGCCGACCAGATGTTCCGCTCGGGCGTGCGGGCCATGCGCCCCGACCTCGCGGTCTCCGTCCTGGCCGAGGCGTTGGACCACGGCGACACCACGCTCACCGTGGCGGACATCGCCTGGGACCGGTTCCTCCAGACCTACACGCTGGCCCGCCCCCGGCCGCTGATCGCCGACGTCCCGGAGGTGGCGCGGCTGCTCGCCGCCGGGCAGCGCGACGGCGACGGGCCCGACGCGGCCTCACCGCTGCGCGGCCGGCTGGCCGGACTCGCCGCACCGGAACGGCGCCGCGTCCTGCTCGACCTCGTCCGGGTCCACGCGGCGGCGGTGCTGCGACTGTCCTCGCCGCAGGCGCTCGCGGCGGACCGGTCGTTCCGGGAGATCGGCTTCGACTCGCTCAGCGCCGTCGAGATGCGCAACCGGCTCGCCGAGGCGGTGGGGCTGAACCTGCCGGCGACCCTGGTCTTCGACCGCCCGACGCCCGACGCCCTCGCCGAGCACCTGGCGACCCGGCTCACCGGCGACGACACCCCGGCGGCCGAGCCCGTGCGGGCCGCCACCGCGCTGGACGAGCCGATCGCCATCGTCTCGATGAGCTGCCGCTACCCCGGCGGCGTCGCCGGCCCGGAGGACCTGTGGCGACTCGTCGCCGAGGGGCGCGACGGCATCGCGGAGTTCCCGGCCGACCGGGGCTGGGACCTGGCGGCGATCTACGACCCCGATCCCGACCGGCCCGGCACCTCGTACGTGCGGGAGGGCGGCTTCCTCACCGACGCCGCCGGCTTCGACGCCGCCCTGTTCGGCATCTCCCCGCGCGAGGCGATGGTGATGGACCCGCAGCAGCGGGTGCTGCTGGAGAGCGCCTGGGAGCTGTTCGAGCGGTCCGGCACCGCGCCGGCCGACATGCGGGAGACCAACACCGGCGTCTTCGTCGGCACCAACGGCCAGGACTACGCGACGCTGCTGATGGCCGCCCGGGTCGAGACCGAGGGCTACCAGGCCACCGGCAACGTCGCCGCCGTCATCAGCGGTCGGCTGGCGTACCACTTCGGGTTGCAGGGCCCCGCCGTCAGCGTCGACACCGCCTGCTCGTCGTCGCTGGTGGCGCTGCACCTGGCCTGCCAGTCCCTGCGGCAGGGCGAGTGCGACGTCGCGGTCGCCGGCGGCGTGACGGTGATGGCCACCCCCGGCCCGTTCCTGGAGTTCGCCCGGCAGCGAGGGCTGGCCCTCGACGGCCGGTGCAAGTCGTTCGCCGGGGCGGCCGACGGCACCGGCTGGGGCGAGGGCGTCGGCCTGGTGATGTTGCAGCGGCTCTCCGACGCCCAGCGCGACGGCCGGCGGATCCTGGCCGTCGTGCGCGGCTCGGCGATGAACCAGGACGGCGCCAGCAACGGGCTGACCGCCCCCAACGGGCCGGCGCAGGAGCGGGTGATCAGCCAGGCGCTGGCCAACGCGCGGCTGACCGCCGCCGACGTGGACGCCGTCGACGGGCACGGCACCGGCACCCGCCTCGGCGACCCCATCGAGGCGCAGGCGCTGCTGGCCACGTACGGGCGGGACCGGCCCGCCGACCGGCCGCTGCTGCTCGGCTCGGTCAAGTCGAACATCGGCCACACCCAGGCCGCCGCCGGCGTCTCCGGCGTGATCAAGATGGTGATGGCGCTCCAGCACGACCTGCTGCCGCCCACCCTGCACGTGGACGAGCCCTCGCCGCACGTGGACTGGTCGGCGGGCGCGGTCGCGCTGCTGACCGAGGCGCAGCCGTGGCCGGATGCGGACCGGCCGCGCCGGGCCGGCGTGTCGTCGTTCGGGGTCAGCGGCACCAACGTGCACGTCATCCTCGAGCAGGCGCCCGCCGCCGCGCCGGCCGACACCCCGACGCCCCGGCCGGCCGACGGACCGCCGGTGCTGCCCTGGGTCGTCTCGGCCGACGCCGCCAGCAGCCTGCGGGCCCAGGCGGCCCGGCTGGCCGACTGGCTGCCGGGCACCGCGACGCCCGCCGCCGACGTGGCCCGGGGACTGGCCACCGGACGCTCCCCGCTGCGGTACCGCGCGGTGCTGCTCGCCGCGGACGCCGACGCGGCCCTCGGCGGCCTGCGGGCACTCGCCGCCGGCGAGGAGCACCCCGGACTAACCCGGGGCGTCGCCGAGCCCGGCGGCGCGCTGGCGGCGCTTTTCTCCGGCCAGGGCGCCCAGCACGCCGGGATGGGCCGTCGCCTGTACGAGACGTTCCCGGTCTTCGCCGCGACGGTCGACGAGACGTGCCAGCACCTGGACGCGTACCTGCCACGGCCGCTGCGCACGGTGCTCTTCGCCGAGCCCGGCACCGCCGAGGCCGACCTGCTCGACCAGACGGCCTTCACCCAGGCCGGGCTCTTCGCCGTCGAGGTGGCGCTGTTCCGGCTGCTCGAACACTGGGGGATCCGGCCCGACTTCGTGGCCGGGCACTCCGTCGGGGAGATCAGCGCGGCCCACGTGGCCGGGGTGCTCGACCTGCCCGACGCCTGCGCGCTCGTCGGCAACCGGGGCCGGCTGATGCAGGCCCTGCCCGCCGGCGGCGGGATGCTCGCCGTCGCCGCGCCCGAGGTCGACGTGCTGCGGGCGCTGGACGGCACGTCGGGACAGGTCGCCGTCGCCGCCGTGAACGGGCCGGCCGCCGTCGTCGTCGCCGGGGCGCAGGACGCGCTGACCGAGCTGGCCGACCACTTCGCCGGCCTCGGCGTGCGTACGAAGCGGCTGCGGGTCAGCCACGCCTTCCACAGCCCGCTGATGGAGCCGATGCTCGCCGACTTCGCGGCCGTGGCGGCGAGCCTGTCGTACGCCCCGCCGACGGTGCCGCTGGTGTCGAACCTGACCGGCGCGGTCATCGACGCCGAGCAGCTCTGCACCCCCGACTACTGGGTCCGGCACGTCCGCGAGGCGGTCCGCTTCGCCGACACCGTCACCCACCTGCACGCCCACGGGGTGACCCGGTTCCTGGAGATCGGGCCGGACACCGTGCTGACTGCCCTGACCGCCGACGCGCTGCCGGCGGACGCCCCGGTCATGGTGACCGGCGTGCAGCGGCCCGGCCAGGACGAGGTGGCCACCCTGCTCGGCGCGGTGGCCCGACTGCACTGCCACGGCGTGGCCGTCCGCTGGTCGCGGCTGCTGCCCGGCGTCGGCCCCGTGGACCTGCCCACGTACGCGTTCGACCACCAGCGGTTCTGGCCGACCCTCGACGCGGCGCCGGCGCACACCCCCGCCGCCGCGCCCGACGACGTCGACTCGGCGTTCTGGCGGGCCGTGGCGTCGGGCGACGGCGACGCGCTCGCCGGGCGGCTCGGCCTCGACGCGGACCGGCCGCTGCGCGAACTGCTGCCGGACCTGGACCGGTGGCGGCGCCAGCAGCAGGAGGACACCCTCGCCGGCGGCTGGCGCTACCGGGTCACCTGGCGTCCGCAGGCCCTCGCCCCGGGTGCCGTCGACGGCACGTGGACCCTGGTCCACAGCGGCACGGACCAGCCGGTCGTCGACCGGCTCGCCGAGCTCGTCACCGCCCGGGGCGGCACCGTGCGGCAGCTCGCCGTCGACCCGGCCACGACCGACCGCACGGCGCTCGCCGCGCAGCTGGCCGGCGCCGTGCCGACCCGGATCGTGTCGCTGCTCGCCCTCGACGAGCGACCGCAGCCCGACCGGCCCGCCGTGCCGCTGGGCCTGACCGCGAACCTCGCCCTGGTGCAGGCGGTCACGGACGCCCTGCCCCCGGTGCCACTCTGGCTGCTCACCCGGCAGGCCGTCGCCACCGCCGACGGCGACCCCGTCGTCCGCCCCGCCCAGGCCACCACGTGGGGCCTCGGCCTGGTGACCGCGCTGGAACACCCCCGGCACTGGGGTGGCCTGCTGGACCTGCCCGAGACCCTGACCCCGGCCGCCGCCGAGTACGTCCTGGCGGCGCTCACCGCCGCCGGGCACGAGGACCAGCTCGCGGTGCGCGACTCCGGGACGTACCTGCGCCGGCTGGCCCGCGCGCCCCGCGCCGAGGCGGCGGCCGACTGGCAGGCGCCGGGCACCGTCCTGGTCACCGGCGGCACGGGCGCCGTCGGCCGGTACGCCGCCGCCTGGTTCGCCCGGCACGGCGCGCGGCGGCTGCTGCTGGTCAGCCGGCGCGGCGCGGCGGCCCCCGGCGCGGACGAGGCGGTGGCGGAACTGGCCGCCCTCGGCGCCGAGGCCCGGGTGCTGGCCTGCGACCTGGCCGACCGGGACGCGGTCGCCGAGCTGGTCCGTGGCCTGCGCGCCGACGGCGAGACCGTGCACGCGGTGGTGCACGCCGCCGGGGTGGGCCGGCTCAACCCGGTCGCCGCGGTGACCGGGGCGGAACTCGCCGACGTCGTCGCCGGCAAGATCGCCGGCGCCCGGCACCTCGACGAGTTCCTCGACCCGGAGCCGCTCGACCTGGTCGTGCACTTCTCCTCCATCGCGGCCGTCTGGGGCGTCGGCGACCACGGCGCGTACGCCGCCGGCAACGCCTTCCTGGACGCCTGGGCGCAGTCCCGGCCGGCCGGGGGTCCCCGGCACCTCTCGGTGAACTGGGGGCCGTGGGCCGGCGGCGGCATGGTGACCGACGCGCACGCGGCGGCCATGAGCCGGCGCGGGGTGTCCCTGCTGGACCGGGAACCGGCGATGGCCGCCCTGCGCGCCGGCCTCGACGGCGACGACACCGCCCTCACCGTCGCCGACATCGACTGGGACCGCTTCGCGCCGGTGTTCGCCTCCGCCCGGCCCCGGCCGCTGATCAGCGAGATCGCCGAGGTGGCCGCCCAGGCCGCGGCGGCGCGGGCCGACGCCGAGGACGGTGACCAGGTCGCCGGCGAGCTGCGCAAGCGGCTCGGCGAGCTGTCGCAGGCCGAACAGGCGCGGCTGCTGGTGGACCTCATCCGCACCGCCGCCGGCGAGGTCATCGGCCACGACAGCCCGTACGCCGTCGAGGCCGGCCGGCCCTTCCGGGACCTCGGCTTCGACTCGCTCACCGCCGTGGAGCTGCGGGGCCGGCTGGCCCGCTCGACGGGGCTGAGCCTGCCCAGCTCGGTGGTGTTCGACTACCCGACGCCGCAGGCGCTGGCCGAGCACCTGCGGGCCGAACTGCTCAGCGAGGCCTCGGTGGAGGCCCTGCCGACGCTGTCGGAGCTGGACCAGTTGGAGAGCGCCCTCGCGCTGCGCGACCCGGACGACATCGGCCGGGTGCGGATCACGATGCGGCTGCACAGCCTGCTCGAACGGCTCGGCACCGCCGAGGAACGCCGGGAGGAGACCGCCGAGGTCGCCGACCGGCTGCGGGTGGCCAGCAACCAGGAGCTGTTCGACCTCATCGACCAGGACCTCGGGCTCTCCTGAGCCGCCCGGGGACCTGTGGTGTCACGAGAAAGCGAGATGTCATGGCGGACGAAGAGCGGCTGCGCGAATACCTGACGCGGGTCGTCGCCGAACTTCAGCAGACCCGCCAACGGCTGCGCGAGGTCACCGCCGAGGAGTCCGAGCCGGTGGCGATCGTGGCGATGAGCTGCCGCTACCCGGGCGGCATCAGCTCGCCCGAACAGCTGTGGGAGTTCGTCTCGTCCGGCGGGGACGCCATCGGCGACTTCCCCACCGACCGGGGCTGGGACCTGGAGCGGCTCTACCATGCCGACCCGGACAACGCCGGCACCTCGTACACCACCTCCGGCGGGTTCCTGCACGACGCGGGGCGCTTCGACGCCGCCCTGTTCGGCATCTCGCCGCGCGAGGCGGTCGCCATGGACCCGCAGCAGCGGCTGCTGCTGGAGACCACCTGGGAGCTGTTCGAGCGGGCCGGCATCGCCCCGCTGTCGCTGCGCGGCAGCCGCTCCGGCGTCTTCGTCGGCACCTCCGGGCAGGACTACGCCGCCGTGCTGCACCGGGCCCCCGGCGTCGAGGGGTACGTGCTGACCGGCACCGCCGCCAGCGTGGTCTCCGGCCGGCTGGCGTACACGTTCGGCCTCGAAGGCCCGTCGGTCACCGTCGACACCGCCTGCTCGTCGGCGTCGGTCGCCATCCACCTCGCCTGCCAGGCGCTGCGCCAACGCGAGTGCGGCCTCGCCCTGGCCGGCGGCGCGACCGTGCTGGCCACCCCCGGCCCGTTCGTCGAGTTCTCCCGGCAGCGCGGCCTCGCCGCCGACGGCCGGTGCAAGTCCTTCGCCGCGTCCGCCGACGGCACCGGCTGGTCCGAGGGCGTCGGCATGCTGCTGCTGGAACGGCTCAGCGACGCCCGCCGCAACGGCCACCCGGTGCTCGGCGTCATCCGCAGCTCGGCGGTCAACTCCGACGGCGCGTCCAACGGCCTGACCGCCCCCAACGGCCCGTCCCAGCAGCGGGTCATCCGGCAGGCCCTGGCCGGCGCGAAGCTCACCCCCGACCTGGTCGACGTGGTCGAGGCGCACGGCACCGGCACCACCCTCGGCGACCCGATCGAGGCCCAGGCCCTGCTCGCCACGTACGGCCGGGAGCGCGGCGACGCCGCGCCGCTGCTGCTCGGCTCCATCAAGTCCAACATCGGCCACACCCAGGCCGCCGCCGGCATCGCCGGGGTGATCAAGATGGTGGAGGCGATGCGGCACGGCGTCGTGCCGGCCACCCTGCACGTCGACGAGCCCACCCCGCACGTGGACTGGGCCACCGGCGCGGTCACCCTGGTCACCGAGGCCACGCCGTGGCCGGCCGTGGACCGGCCGCGCCGCGCCGCCGTCTCCTCCTTCGGCATGAGCGGCACCAACACCCACCTCATCCTCGAACAGCCCGAGCCGGCCCGCGCCGAGGCCGACCGGCCGGAGCCGCCCGCGCCCGCGCCGGTGCTGCTCACCGGCCGTACCCGCGCCGCGCTGCGCCACCAGGCCGAGCGCTGGTCGCGGTACGTCGCCGACGACCCGGACGTGCGCCCGGCCGACGTCGCCTGGACCTCGGTGGTCTCCCGCTCGCCCCTGGAACACCGGGCGGTCGTCCTCGCCGACGACCGCGACGGCCTGCTCGCCGCCCTGCACGCCCTCGCCGACGACCGGCCCGCCCCCGGCCTGGTCACCGGTGCCGCCGCCGAACGCGGCGGGGTCGCGTTCCTCTTCTCCGGCCAGGGCGCCCAGCGCGCCGGTGCCGGCCGGGAGCTGTACGAGACGTACCCCGTCTTCGCGGAGGCGCTCGACGAGGTCTGCGCCCACCTCGACCACCGGCTGCCCCGGCCGCTGAAGCCGCTGCTGCACGCCGAGCCCGGCACCGACGAGGCGGCGCTGCTCGACCAGACCGTCTTCACCCAGGCCGCGCTCTTCGCCGTCGAGGTGGCGCTGCACCGGCTGCTCGGCTCCTGGGGGCTGGCCCCGGACATGGTCGCCGGGCACTCCGTCGGCGAGCTGACCGCCGCCCACGTCGCCGGCGTGCTCACCCTCGACGACGCCTGCGCCCTCGTCGCCGCCCGGGGCCGGCTCATGCAGGCCCTGCCCGCCGGCGGCGCGATGCTCGCCGTCGCCGCCGACGAGGCCCGGGTCGCCGAGTCGATCGCCGCGCTGACCGACCGGGTCGCCGTCGCGGCCGTCAACGCCCCCGGCGCCGTCGTCGTCTCCGGCGACGGCGCGGCCATCGACGAGCTGGCCGACCTCTGGACCGGCCGGGGGGTGAAGGTGCGGCGGCTGCGGGTCAGCCACGCCTTCCACAGCCCGCTGATGGAGCCGATGCTCGCCGAGTTCGCCGCCGTCGCCGCCGGCCTCGACCTGCGCGCCCCCACCCTGCCGGTGGTGTCCAACCTGACCGGCGAGCTGGCCGACCCGGCGCAGCTCACCGACCCGAACTACTGGGTGCGCCACGTCCGGGAGGCGGTCCGCTTCGCCGACGGCGTACGCACCCTGCGCGCCCACGGCGTCGGCACCTTCGTGGAGGTCGGCCCCGACGCCGTCCTCACCGCCGGCATCCAGGAGACCCTCGCCGAGGCCGAGGCCGGCGACGCTGCCCCCGCCGTGGTGGTGCAGGTGCTGCGCCGGGACCGCCCGGACCGTCGCGCCCTGCTCGCCGCCCTCGCCCAGCTCCACGTCGCCGGCACCCCGGTGCGCTGGGCGGACCTCCTCGCCGACCGGCCCGGCCGGCTCGTCGGCCTGCCCACCTACCCGTTCGAGCGGCAGCACTACTGGGTGCCGGCCGAGGCGCCCGCCGACGAGGCCACCGCCGGCGGGGCGGGTGCGCTCGACCGGCGGTTCTGGGCGGCCGTCGAACGCGCCGACCTCGACGCGCTGCGCGACACCCTCGCCGTCACCGACACCGCCGCCGCCGAGTCGCTGCGTACCCTGCTGCCCGTCCTCGCCGACTGGCGGCGGCAGCGGCAGGAACACTCGGTGCTCGACGGCTGGCGGTACCGGGCCGACTGGCAGGTGACCGGCGAACCCGCCCCCGCCCGGCTGGCCGGCACCTGGCTGCTGGCACTGCCCGCCGGCGGCGCCGACGACCCGGCGGTGCGGACCGTCCGGGCCGCGCTGACCGGTGCCGGCGCCGACGTGCTGCCGCTGACCGTGGAGCCGGACGCCGACCGGGCCGGCCTCGCGGCGTCCCTCGCCGGCACCGACCCCGCCGGCGTCGTCTCCCTGCTCGCCGCCGAGCCGCCCGCCGCCGACAGCACCGTCCTGCCCGGCCTGGCCGCCACCCTCGCGCTCGTGCAGGCACTCGGCGACGCCGACCTGGCCGCGCCGCTGTGGCTGGTCACCCGGGGCGCGGTCGCCGCCGCCTCGTACGACCGGCTCACCGACCCGGCGCAGGCCGCCGTCTGGGGCCTCGGCCGGGTGGTCGGCGTCGAGGCCCCGCACCGCTGGGGCGGCCTGGTCGACCTGCCGCCGGAGCCCGACGACCGGGCCGCCACCCGGCTCGCCGCGATCCTCACCGGATCGACCGGCGAGGACCAGCTCGCGGTACGCGGCCCCGGCGTCTTCGCCCGCCGCCTCGTGCGCGCCGCCCTCGGCGACCGCCCGCCGGCGCGCCGGTTCACGCCCACCGGCACCGCCCTGATCACCGGCGGCACCGGCGGACTCGGCGCCCGCGCCGCCCGCTGGCTCGCCGCCGCCGGAGCCGAGCACGTCGTGCTGGTCAGCCGGCGCGGACCCGACGCCCCCGGCGCCGCCGAGCTGGAGGCCGAGCTGACCGGCCTCGGGGCCCGGGTCACCGTCGCCGCCTGCGACATCGCCGACCGGGCCGCCCTTGCCGACCTGCTCGACCGGGTCGAGGCCGAGGGCCCGCCCGTGCGCACCGTCCTGCACACCGCCGGCATCGCGCAGGCCACCCCGCTGGCGGAGGTCACCCCCGCCGAGCTGGCCGAGGTGACCGTCGGCAAGACCGCCGGCGCCGCCCACCTCGCCGACCTCCTCGCCGACCGGGAACTGGACGCCTTCGTCGTCTACTCGTCCATCGCCGCCACCTGGGGCAGCGGCGGGCAGGCCGGGTACGCGGCCGGCAACGCCTACCTCGACGCGCTGGTGCAGCGGCGGCGGGCCGAGGGCCGGGCCGGCACCGCCATCGCCTGGGGACCGTGGTCCGACGGCGGCATGCACGCGGCGGACGCCGAGCGCAACCTGCGCCGCCGGGGCCTGCCCGCCATGGACCCGACCGTCGCCATGGGCGCGTTGCAACAGGCCCTCGACCACGACGACGTCACCGTGACGGTGGCCGACGTGGACTGGGCCCGGTTCGCCCCCGCGTACGCCTCCGCCCGCCGCCGGCCACTGCTGGAGGGCGTACCGGAGGCGCGGGCCGCCCTCGACGGCGGCGTCGCGGTCGACGACGGCGACGAGGGCCCAGCGGCGACCCTGCGCCGGCGGCTCGCCGGGCTGGCCCCGGCCCGCCGCGAGGAGGCCGTCGCCGACCTGGTCCGGGAACTCGCCGCCGACGTGCTCGGCCACGACGGCGGGGCCGCGGCCATCCCGGCGACCACCGCGTTCCGGGACCTCGGCTTCGACTCGCTGACCGCGGTGGAGCTGCGCAACCGGCTCGTCGCCGCCACCGGGCAGGCGCTGCCCACCACCCTGGTCTTCGACCACCCCACCCCGGTCGTGCTGGCCCGGCTCCTGCTCACCGGCCTCTTCGGCGCCGACGCCGACGCCGGGCCGGCCCCCGTCGCCGCCCCGGCCGCCGTCGACGACGACGAACCGGTGGCCATCGTCGCCATGGCCTGCCGCTACCCCGGGGGCGTCGACGACCCCGAGCGGCTGTGGCGCCTCGTCGCGGACGGCGTGGACGCCATCGGCGACTTCCCGACCGACCGGGGCTGGGACCTCGACCGGCTCTACGACCCCGACCCGGCCAACCCCGGCACCACCTACACCGACAAGGGCGGCTTCCTCGACGGGGCGGCGGAGTTCGACCCGGGCTTCTTCGGGATCTCGCCGCGCGAGGCGGCGGCCATGGACCCGCAGCAGCGGTTGCTGCTGGAGGTCTCGTGGGAGGCGGTCGAGCGGGCAGGGGTTGAGCCTGGGGTCCTACGGGGTTCGCGAACAGGGGTGTTCGTGGGCACGAATGGTCAGGACTATGGGGCCCTGCTCATGGCTGCGGGGGAGCAGGCCGAAGGGTTCGGGGCCACGGGCAACGCCGCCAGTGTGGTGTCGGGTCGGGTGGCGTACGCGTTGGGGTTGGAGGGGCCGGCGGTGTCGGTGGACACGGCGTGTTCGTCGTCGTTGGTGGCGTTGCACCTGGCGGTGCAGTCGCTGCGGCGCGGCGAGTGCGACATGGCCCTCGCCGGCGGCGTCACGGTCATGGCCACCCCCGGCACCTTCTTCGAGTTCTCCCGGCAGCGTGGGCTGGCCGCCGACGGCCGGTGCAAGGCGTTCGCGGCGGCTGCGGACGGCACCGGCTGGGGCGAGGGCGTGGGCATGCTGCTGGTCGAGCGGCTGTCGGACGCCCGGCGCAACGGCCACCGCGTCCTGGCGATCGTGCGGGGCAGTGCCGTCAACCAGGACGGTGCCTCCAACGGGTTGACGGCGCCGAACGGCCCGTCGCAGCAGCGGGTGATCCGGCAGGCCCTCGCGGGTGCCCGGCTGGGCACCGCCGACGTGGACGTGGTCGAGGCGCACGGCACGGGCACGACGCTCGGCGACCCGATCGAGGCGCAGGCGCTGCTGGCCACGTACGGGCAGGGCCGCGAGGGGCACGAGCCGCTGCTGCTCGGCTCGATCAAGTCGAACCTCGGCCACACCCAGGCCGCCTCGGGCGTGGCGGGTGTGATCAAGATGGTGCTGGCGATGCGCGAGGGCGTGGTCCCCGCGACGCTGCACGTGGACGAGCCGTCCCCGCACATCGACTGGTCCGCCGGGGCCGTCGAGTTGGCGATCGAGTCGCGGCCGTGGCCGGCGGTGGAGCGGCCGCGCCGGGCGGCGGTGTCGTCGTTCGGCATGTCCGGCACGAACGCCCACGTGATCATCGAGCAGGCCGACGAGCCGGAGGCCGTCGCCCCCGCCGTGGCCGGCCCCGGACTGGTGGCGTCGGGCGTCGTGGCGTGGCCGGTGTCGGCGCGGTCGAAGGCCGCACTGGCGGGCCAGGCGGCCCGGCTGACGCAGTACGTGCGTGAGCGCGGCGAGGTCGATGCGGCGGCGGTGGGCTGGTCCCTGGCGACGACCCGGTCGGTGTTCGACCAGCGGGCCGCCGTGGTCGGTTCCACCTCCGAGGACCTGCTGGCGGGGCTGGACGCCTTGGCGTCGGGGGCGCCGGCCGGCAACGTCGTCGCCGGCACCGCCATGCCCCACGGTGCGGGTCCGGTGTTCGTGTTCCCGGGTCAGGGTGCGCAGTCGGCGCGGATGGCCGCCGGTCTGGTGGGGCGTACGCCGGTGTTCGACGCGCGGCTGGCGGAGTGCCAGCGGGCCCTGGCGCCGTACCTGGACGTGGACCTGGTGTCGGTGTTGACGGGTGAGGACGAGTCGTGGTTGGCGCGGGTCGAGGTCGTGCAGCCGGTGCTGTGGGCTGTCGGTATGGCGCTCGCGGCGGTGTGGCAGCACGCCGGTGTGGTTCCTGCTGCGGTGGTCGGTCACTCGCAGGGTGAGATCGGTGCCGCGTGCGTGGCCGGGATCCTGTCCCTGGACGATGCGGCGAAGGCCGTGGCGCTGCGGTCGCGGGCGCTGACCGTCCTGCGGGGCACCGGCACGATGGCGTCGGTCGATCTCTCCGCCGAGGCGGTCGCCGAGCGGCTCGGGGAGTTCCCCGGCGTGGGTGTCGCGGCGGTCAACGGCCCGTCCACGGTCGTGGTGTCGGGTCCGCCGCAGCCGGTGGCCGACCTGGTGGAAGCGTGCCAGGCCGACGGGGTGCGCGCCCGACTGATCCCCGTGGACTACGCGTCGCACTCGGCCGCCGTGCAGGAGGTGGCCGAGCGGTTGCGCGCCGACCTGGCCGACGTGGCCCCGCAGCCGGGCCACACCCGGCTGGTGTCGACGCTGACGGGGGACTGGGTGGACCCGGCGTCGATGACGGCCGGCTACTGGTACGACAACCTGCGGCAGACCGTCCAGTTCGACGCCGCCGTCCGCGTCGCGGTCGCCGCCGGGCACACCACGTTCGTCGAGATCAGCCCGCACCCGGTGCTGACGATGCCGGTCACGGCCATTCTCGATGACGCCGGTGCGAGCGGGCACACGCTGGGCAGCCTGCGGCGGGGTGACGACGACGCGACGCGGCTGCTGACGAACCTCGCCACCGCCCACACGATCGGCCTGCCCGTCGACCTGACGGCCGTGCTGGCTCGCACCGACGCCGTCGCGCTGCCCACGTACGCCTTCGCGCACGGACGCTTCTGGCTGGACGCCCCCGCGCACCGGGTACGCGACGTCGGCTCCGCCGGCCTCCAGGACACCGACCACCCGCTGCTCAGCGCGGCCGTACCCGTCGCCGACGACCAGACGGTGGTGCTGACCGGGCGGCTGTCGGTGCGTACCCACCCGTGGCTCGCCGACCACGCCGTCGGCGGGGCGGTCATCGTCCCCGGCACCGGCGTGGTCGACATGGTGGTCCGGGCCGGCGACGAGGTCGACGCCGGCCAGGTGGGCGACCTGACGCTGATCAACCCGCTGGTGCTCCCGCCGGCCGGCGCGGTGCAGGTGCAGGTACGCGTGGGCCCGCCCGGCGACGCCGGCGAGCGGAGCGTCACCGTGCACTCCCGCCCCGAGGAGGACGCCGACACCGAGTGGACCCGGCACGCCGAGGGCCTGCTGCTGCCGCACCTGCCCGCCCCGACGGCCGTAGCGGGGCAGTGGCCGCCGGCCGACGCCGTCGAGGTCGACGCCGACCTGGACGCCTGGTACGCGCAGATGGCCGAGGGCGGCCTCGGCTACGGCCCCGCCTTCCGTGGCCTGCGCCGGGTGTGGCGCGGCGACGGCGAGGTCTACGCCGAGGTGGCCCTGCCCGAGGAGGCGACCGCCGACGCGTCCCGCTTCGGCCTGCACCCGGCCCTGTTCGACGCGGCCCTCCAGGCCAGCGGGATCACCGCCCTGCTCGGCGACGCGGCGGACACCTCCGGGGCAGGCTGGATGCCGTTCGCCTTCCGCTCGGTCGCCCTGCACGCCCACGGCGCCACCCGGCTGCGGGCGCGGCTGCGGTCGCTCGGCCCGGACACCGTCGCGGTCACCCTCGCCGACACCGCCGGCCAGCCGGTCGCCACCGTCGAGTCGCTGACGTTCCGCCCGGTCGCCGCGGGCCGGGCCGACGAGGCCGCCGCCCTGCGCCGCACCTCGGTGTTCCACCTGGACTGGACGCCGCTGACGGGCACCGACGCGGCGGCCGGGGAGGCCCGCTGGGCGCTGCTCGGCGACGACACCCTCGGCCTCGCCGACGCGCTGGCCGCCGCCGGGCACCCGGTGCGGGCCCACGCCGACCTGGCAACGTTGGTCGCGGCGGTCGAGGAGTCCGGGGACGTACCCGATGTGGTGCTGGATCTGCGCTCCGGCGCGGAGACGGACCCGCAGCGGGCCGGCGCGGCCGCGCACGACGCGGCCCGCGACGCGCTCGCGCTGGTGCAGCAGTGGTTGGGCGAGCCCCGGCTGGAGCGGTCCCGGCTGGTGCTGCACACCCGGGGCGCGGTCGGCGCGGCCCCGGGCGAGGCCCCCCGCGACCTGGCCCGGGCGAGCCTGTGGGGGTTGGTGCGTTCAGCGCAGTCCGAGCACCCCGGCCGGTTCACGCTGCTCGACACCGACGACGCCGCCGCCTCCCGGGCGGCCGTCCCGGCGGCCGTCGCCTCCGGCGAGCCGCAGCTCGCGCTGCGCGACGGCGTGCCGCTGGTGCCCCGGCTGGCCCGGGCCCGCGACGCCGGGGTGCTGCCGCTGCCCGCCGACGAGGTGCCGTGGCGCCTCGACGTCACCGAGAAGGGCACGCTGGAGAACCTGGCCCTGCTGCCCGGCCCCGAGGTTTCCGGGGAACTGCCGGCGGGCCACGTCCTGGTGGGGATGCGCGCCTCCGGGCTGAACTTCCGCGACGTGGTGCTGGCCCTCGGCATGGTCCCCGACCAGGAGGTGCTGGGCAACGAGGGCGCCGGCGTGGTGCTCGGCGTCGGGCCGGGGGTCACCGACCTCGCCCCCGGCGACCGGGTGATGGGCATCTTCTCCGGCTCGTTCTCCTCGGCGGCGGTCACCGACCGCCGGCTGCTCACCCGTATCCCCGACGGCTGGTCCTACACGGACGCCGCCGCCGTGCCCGTGGTCTTCCTGACCGCCTGGTACGGCCTGGTGGAGCTGGCCCGGCTGCGCGCCGGGGAGTCCGTGCTCGTCCACGCGGCGGCCGGCGGCGTCGGCATGGCCGCCGTGCAGATCGCCCGCCACCTCGGCGCGGAGGTCTACGGCACGGCCAGCCCCGGCAAGTGGCCGGCGCTGCGCGCCACCGGCTTCGACGACGCGCACCTCGCCTCCTCCCGCAGCCTCGACTTCGCCGGGGAGTTCCGCGACCGCACCGGCGGGCGGGGCGTCGACGTGGTGCTCAACGCCCTCAGCGGCGAGTACGTCGACGCGTCGCTGCGGCTGCTCGCCGACGGCGGCCGGTTCGTCGAGATGGGCAAGACCGACAAGCGGGACCCGCAGCGGGTCGCCGCCGACCACCCGGGGGTCAGCTACCAGGTCTTCGACCTCATCGAGGCCGGCCCGGCGAAGATCGGCGCGATGCTGGCCGAGCTGATGGCGCTCTTCGCCGCCGGTGCGCTGCGGCCCCTGCCCCGGCGCACCTGGGACGTCCGGCGTGCCCCCGAGGCGTTCCGCTTCCTCAGCCAGGCCCGGCACGTCGGCAAGCTCGCCCTGAGCGTCCCGCAGGCGCCCCGGCTCGACGGCACGGTCCTGGTCTCCGGGGCGACCGGCACCCTCGGCGCGCTGCTCTGCCGGCACCTGGTCACCGCGCACGACGCCCGGCAACTGCTCCTGGTCAGCCGGCGCGGCCCGGACGCCGAGGGCGCCGACGAGCTGCTCGCCGACCTCAAGGCGCTCGGCGCGGACGTGTCGATCGTCGCCGCCGACCTGGCCGACCCGGAGACCGTGGCGGACGTGCTCTCCATGGTGGACCGGCGGCACCCGCTGCGCGCCGTCGTGCACGCCGCCGGCGTCCTCGACGACGCGACCGTCGAGTCGCTCACCCCCGACCGCCTCGACGCGGTGCTGCGGCCCAAGGTCGACGTGGCCTGGAACCTGCACCGGGCGACCCTCGGTCACGAGCTGAGCGCGTTCGTGCTCTTCTCCGCCGCTGCCGGCGTGTTCGGCGGCCCCGGCCAGGGCAACTACGCCGCCGGCAACGCGTTCCTCGACGCCCTCGCCGAGCACCGGCGGGCCCTCGGCCTGCCGGCCGTCGCGCTGGCCTGGGGCCGCTGGGCGCAGGCCAGCGGCATGACCGGGCACCTCGACTCGGCCGACATCCGCCGGCTCGACCGGGGTGGCATGGCCGCGCTGTCCAACGAGGAGGGCCTCGCCCTGTTCGACGCGGCCTGGCGCTCCGAGCGGGCGACGCTGATGCCCGCGAAGATCATCACTGGGGTGGCCGCGCCCGGTGCGCCCGTGCACCCGCTGCTGGCGAACCTGGTCCGCGCCGCCGGCCGCCGGGCCGCGGCCGGTGAGGCCGCCGACGGGCAGGCGTACGCCGAGACGCTGCGCGCCCTGCCCGCCGACAAGCGGGTACGCGCCCTGCGCGACCTGGTGCTGGCGCACGTGGCGGTCGTCCTCGGCCACGGCGACCCGGCCGGCATCGAGCCGACCCGGGCGTTCCGGGAACTCGGCTTCGACTCGCTCACCGCCGTCGAGCTGCGCAACCGGCTCGGCGCGGCCACCGGGCTGCGGCTGCCGGCGACGCTGGTCTTCGACAACCCGACGCCCGAGGCGCTCGCCACCCACCTGGCCGGTCAGTTCGCCCCGGCGACCCCGGCGGGCGAGGCGTCCACTGCCGGCCGGGAACTGGACCGGCTGGAGGCGGCGCTCGTCGGGCTCGACCCGACCGACGACGAGTTCCGCAAGATCACCGACCGGCTGCACGGCCTGCTGGGCCGGCTGACCGAGCGGCAGGCGGACGCGGACGGCGACGACGACCTGGAGTCGGCCACCGCCGAGAACATCTTCGACCTGATCGACCGCGAGCTGGAGACGTCGTGACCACCAGCCGCAACGACATCAGCCGCAACGACATCGGCATGCCGAGTGAGGTAGGTCCACGGTGAGCAACGAGGACGAGAAGTACGTCGAGTACCTGAAGCGTACGACCTCGGAGCTGCGGCGTACCCGGCGGCGGCTGCGCGAGCTGGAGACCCGGGACTCCGAGCCCATCGCCATCGTGGCGATGAGCTGCCGCTACCCGGGCGGGGTCGACAGTCCCGAGGCGCTGTGGCAGCTCGTGCACGACGGCGGCGACGGGATCGGGCCGTTCCCCGCGGACCGGGGCTGGGACCTGGAGAACCTCTTCCACCCCGACCCCGACCACCCGGGCACCAGCTACGTGCGCGAGGGCGGCTTCGTCTACGCCGCCGCCGACTTCGACGCCGACCTGTTCGGCATCTCGCCCCGCGAGGCAGTCGCCATGGACCCGCAGCAGCGGCTGCTGCTGGAGACCTCCTGGGAGGCGTTCGAGCGGGCCGGGCTGCCGCTGCCGGCCGTACGGGGCAGCCGTACCGGCGTCTTCGTCGGGGCGTCCTCGCACGGCTACGACGGCATGATGGCGCAGGCCGAGAACGGCGAGGGGCACCTGCTCACCGGCAACGCCACAAGCGTCATCTCCGGCCGCGTCGCGTACACCCTCGGGCTGGAGGGGCCGGCGGTCACCGTCGACACCGCCTGCTCGTCCTCGCTGGTCGCCGTCCACCTGGCCGCCCAGGCACTGCGCAACGGCGACTGCGAGCTGGCCCTGGCCGGCGGCGTGACGGTGATGCCCACCCCGGCGGTCTTCGTCGGCTTCAGCCGGCAGCGCGGCCTCGCCGCCGACGGCCGGTGCAAGGCGTTCGCCGCCGGCGCGGACGGTACCTCGTGGTCCGAGGGCATCGGCATGCTGCTGCTCACCCGGCTCTCCGACGCGCAGCGGCACGGCTACCCGGTGCTGGCCGTGGTGCGGGGCAGCGCCGTCAACCAGGACGGCGCGTCCAACGGGCTCAGCGCCCCGCACGGCCCGTCCCAGGTCCGCGTGATCCGCCAGGCCCTCGCCAACGCCCGGCTCACGCCCGAGCAGGTCGACGTGGTCGAGGCGCACGGCACCGGCACCCGGCTCGGCGACCCGATCGAGGCGCAGGCCCTGCTCAGCACGTACGGGCAGGACCGGGACGAGGCCGCGCCGCTGCTGCTCGGGTCGGTCAAGTCGAACATCGGGCACACCCAGGCCGCCGCCGGTGTCGCCGGCGTGATCAAGATGGTGATGGCGATGCGGCACGGCGTCGTGCCGCCGACCCTGCACGTCGACGAGCCGTCCCCGCACATCGACTGGACCGCCGGGGCGGTCACCCTCACCACCGCCGCCACGCCGTGGCCGGCCGTGGACCGGCCGCGCCGGGCCGCCGTGTCGTCGTTCGGCGTCTCCGGCACCAACGCGCACACCATCATCGAGCAGGCCCCGGTCGAGGCCGAGGTCGAGGTCGAGGCCGAGCCGACCGCGCCGCAGGCCCGCGCGGTGGCCCCCGTGCTGCTCTCCGCCCGCTCCGACGCCGCGCTCGCCGCGCAGGCCGGCCGCTGGGCCGCCCGCTTCGCCGCCGACGACACCCTGCGCCCGCTCGACGTGGCCTTCTCGTCGGTCACCTCCCGCTCCACCCTGGACCGGCGCGCCGTGCTGTCGGCGACCGACCGCGACGACCTCCTGGCCGGGCTGCGCGCCCTCGCCGCCGGGGAACCGGCCGGCACCGTCGTGCTCGGCGCCGGGTCGCCGCGCGGCCAGCTCGCGGTGCTCTTCTCCGGCCAGGGCGCGCAGCGCGCCGGCATGGGCCGGGAGCTGTACGCCGAGTTCCCCGTCTTCGCCGCCGCCCTCGACGAGGTGTGCGGGTACCTGGATCGGGCCCTGCCGCGCCCGCTGCGCGAGGTGCTCTTCGCCGCCGAGGGCTCGGCCGACGCCGAGCTGCTGGACCGGACCGTGTTCACGCAGGCCGGCCTGTTCGCCGTCGAGGTGGCGCTGTTCCGCCTCGTCGAGTCGTTCGGCATCGCCCCCGACCTGGTCGCCGGCCACTCGATCGGCGAGGTCACGGCCGCGCACGTGGCCGGGGTGCTGTCGCTGGAGCACGCCTGCGCGCTGGTGGCGGCGCGGGGCCGACTGATGCAGGCGCTGCCCACCGGCGGCGGGATGCTCGCCGTCGCGGCCACCGAGGCCGACGTCCTCGCCACGCTCGACGGCCTGGCCGACGTGGGGATCGCGGCGGTCAACGGGCCGACCTCGGTGGTGGTCTCCGGTGCCGTCGAGGCCCTGGACGAGGTGGAGCGCGTCTGGCGGGAGCGGGGCGTACGCACGCGCCGGCTCACGGTCAGCCACGCGTTCCACAGCCCGCTGATGGAGCCGATGCTCGCCAGGTTCCGCGCGGTGCTCGACAAGCTCACCTTCGCCGCGCCGGCGCTGCCGGTGGTGTCGAACGTGACCGGGGCGCTCGCCGACGCCGACGAGATCCGCACCGCCGACTACTGGGTGCGCCACGTGCGGGAGGCCGTCCGCTTCGCCGACGGAATCGCCGCGCTGCGTGCCGCCGGGGCGGACACGTTCCTGGAGGTCGGGCCGCGCAGCGTACTGACCGCGATGGTCGGCGACGCCCTGCCGGACGGGGACGGCGTGCTCGCCGTGCCGGCGCAGCGCGGGGACCGGCCCGAGGCCCACGGGCTGCTGGCCGGGCTGGCCGAGCTGCACGTGCGCGGGGTGGCCGTGGACTGGCAGCCGTGGTTCGCCGACACCGGCGCGCGGCGGGTGGACCTGCCCACGTACGCGTTCCAGCACCAGCGCTACTGGCCCGAGATCGGCGGCACCGCCGGAGCGACCGCGCCGACCGACACGGCCGAGGGGGACTTCTGGGCGGCCGTGGAGCGCGGCGACCTGACCGGGGTCGCCGCCCACCTGGCCGTGCAGGACGACCCCGCGGCGGTCGAGGCCCTCGCCCCGGCCGTACCGGTGCTCTCGTCGTGGCGACGGGCCCGGCAGCGCGACGCCGTGGTGGACGGCTGGACGTACCGGGTCGAGTGGGAGCCCGTCCGCCCCGCCGCCGCGCCGGCGCTGACCGGCCGCTGGCTGGTCGTCACCGCCGACGCCGACGACGCCGGGGTGGCCGGCACACTGACCGGCGCCGGCGCCCACGTCGACACCCTCACCGTCGCCCCGGGCGCCGACCGCGCCGAGCTGACCGGGCTGCTGCGCGGCCACGGCGACCAGGGCTGGGCCGGCGTGCTCTGCGTGCTGCCCGCGACCGACCGGGCGCTGCCGGACGCCCCGGCCGTCTCCGTCGGTGCCGCGCTGCTGCTCACCCTCACCCAGGCGCTCGCCGACGCCGGCCTGCCCGGCCGGCTCTGGTGCCTCACCCGGGGCGCCGTCCGCGTCGGCGGCGAGACCCCCGCCGACCCGTGGCCCGCCCTGGCCTGGGGCCTGGGCCGGGTCGTCGCCCTCGAACAGCCGGACCGCTGGGGCGGCCTGGTCGACCTGCCCGCCCGCGCCGACCGGACCGCCGCCGACGCGCTGCTCGCCGTCCTCGCCGACGCCGGCCACGACCAGGTGGCGATCCGCCCGCAGGGCATCCTCGGCCGGCGGCTGGTGCCGGCCGCGCCGCCCGCGGGTGCGGGTTGGCGGCCCGCCGGGACGGTGCTGGTGACCGGTGGTACGGGTGCCCTGGGTCGGCACGTGGCGCGCTGGTTGCTGGCCAACGGGGCCGCCGAGGTGGTGCTGGCCTCGCGGCGGGGTCCGGCGGCGCCGGGCGCGGCCGAGCTGGTGGCCGAGTTGGGCGCGGTGCGGGTGGTGGCGTGCGACGTCACCGACCGGGCGGCGGTCGACGCCCTCGTGGCGGACCTGCCCGGGCTGACCGCCGTCGTGCACACCGCCGGCGTGGTCGACGACGGCGTCCTCGACGGGCTCGACCTGGGCCGGATGCAGGCCGTCCTCGACGGCAAGGTCCGCGCCGCCCGCGTGCTGCACGAGGCCACCGCCCGCCGCGACCTCGACGCGTTCGTACTCTTCTCCTCCCTCGCCGGGGTCATCGGCAGCGCCGGACAGGGCAACTACGCGGCGGCCAACGCCTACCTCGACGCGTTCGCGGCCTGGCGACGCGACCAGGGCCTGCCCGCCACCGCCATCGCCTGGGGCGCCTGGGCCGAGGACGGCATGGCCGCGGCGCTGACCGCCCGGCTCGCCCGGGGCGGCGTCGACGCGCTCCCCGTCGCCGAGGCCGTCACCGCCCTCGGCCGGCTGGTCAACACCGCCGAGCCGGCCGTCACCGTCGCCGACGTCGACTGGGGACGCCTCGCCGCCTCCTGGGGCCGCCCGACGCCACTGATCGCCGCCCTGCCCGGCGTGCCCGCCGTGCCCACCGGCCCCGCCCGCGCCGTGGTGGTCGGCCGGTCCCTGCCGCAGCTCGCCGACCTCGTGCGCACCCAGGCCGCCGTCGTGCTCGGCTACCCGGCCGGCCAGCCGCTGCCCGAGCGCACCTTCCGCGACCTCGGCTTCGACTCGCTCACCGCCGTCGAGTTGCGCAACCGGCTCACCGCCGAGACCGGCATGACGCTGCCCGCCACGCTGGTCTTCGACCACCCCACGGTCGCCGAACTCGCCGCGCACCTGCACGGCCTCACCGCCGGGCACACCACCGGCGAGGTGGTCGCCGACGGCACGGGCCGCGACCGCGAGCCGATCGCCATCGTCGCGATGAGCTGCCGCTTCCCCGGCGGGGTCACCTCGCCCGAGCAGCTCTGGGACCTGCTGGCCACCGGCACCGACGCGTTGAGCCTGATGCCCGGCGAGCGCGGCTGGAACCTCGCCGAGCTGTACCACCCCGACCCCGAGCACCTCGGCACCAGCTACGTCCGGGAGGGCGGCTTCGTCGCCGGGGCCGGCGAGTTCGACCCGGCGTTCTTCGGCATCAGCCCCCGCGAGGCCCTCGCCATGGACCCGCAGCAGCGGCTGCTGCTGGAGGCCACCTGGGAGGCGTTCGAGCGGGCCCGGATCGACCCGACCGCGCTGCGCGGCAGCCGCACCGGCGTGTACGTCGGCACCAACGGCCAGGACTACGGCTCGCTGCTGATGGCCGCCGGGGACGTCGACGAGAACTACCTCGCCACCGGCACCTCCGCCAGCGTCATCTCCGGCCGGCTGGCGTACACCTTCGGGCTGCACGGCCCGGCGGTCACCGTCGACACCGCCTGCTCGTCGTCGCTGGTCGCGATGCACCTGGCCGCGCAGGCCCTCCGGACGGGCGAGTGCGACCTCGCCCTGGCCGGCGGCGCCACGGTGATGGCCACCCCCGGCATCTTCGTCGGCTTCTCCCGCCAGCGCGGCCTCGCCGCCGACGGCCGGTGCAAGCCGTTCGCCGGGGCCGCCGACGGCACCGGCTGGGGCGAGGGCGTCGGCCTGCTGGTGCTCCAGCGCCTCTCCGACGCCCGCCGCGACGGCAACCCGGTCCTCGCCGTGCTGCGCGGCAGCGCCGTCAACCAGGACGGCGCCTCCAACGGCCTCACCGCCCCCAACGGCCCCGCCCAGCAGCGGGTGATCCGCCAGGCCCTCGCCAACGCCGGGCTCACCGCCGACCAGGTGGACGCCGTCGAGGCGCACGGCACCGGCACCACCCTCGGCGACCCGATCGAGGCGCAGGCACTCATCGCCACCTACGGGCAGGACCGTCCCGCCGACCGGCCGCTCTGGCTCGGCTCGATCAAGTCGAACATCGGGCACACCCAGGCCGCCGCCGGTGTGGCCGGGGTGATGAAGATGGTCCTGGCGATGCGGCACGGGGTGCTGCCGCCCACCCTGCACGTGGACGAGCCCACCCCGCACGTCGACTGGAGCGCCGGCAGCGTCGAGCTGCTCACCTCCGCCCGGCCGTGGGAGCCGGCCGACGGTGTACGCCGCGCCGCCGTCTCCTCGTTCGGCATCAGCGGCACCAACGTGCACACCATCCTCGAACAGGCCCCCGCCGACGAGCCGGAGCCCGAGCCGGCGGCCGACGCGCCGACCGGGGAGCTGCCCTGGGTGCTCTCCGGGCGCACCGTCGACGCCCTCACCGCCCGCACCCGGGACCTGCTCGACCACCTCGACACCGTCGACGACGACGTGCTCGCCGACGTCGGCTGGTCGCTGGCCGCCACCCGCGCGTCCCACGACCACCGGGCCGTCGTCTTCGCCGCCGACCGCGACGACCTGGCCGCGTCCCTCGACGCGCTCGCCGCCGGCCGGCCCACCCCGCAGACCGTCACCCGCGCCCCCGGCACGCCAGGCGAGGTCGCCTTCGTCTTCCCCGGCCAGGGCTCCCAGTGGGTCGGCATGGCCGCCGAACTGCTCGACACCGCCCCGGTCTTCGCGGAGAAGTTCGCCGCCTGCGCCGAGGCGCTGCGCCCGTACGTCGACTGGTCGCCGACCGACGTGGTGCGCGGCGCGCCCGACGCCCCGTCGCTGGAGCGCGTCGACGTCGTGCAGCCCACCCTGTTCGCGGTCAGCGTCTCGCTCGCCGCGCTCTGGGAGTCGTACGGGGTGCGCCCCTCCGCCGTCGTCGGCCACTCGCAGGGCGAGATCGCCGCCGCGCACGTCGCCGGCGGCCTCACCCTGGACGACGCGGCGGCCGTGGTGGCCCTGCGCAGCCGCATCATCGCCGGCATCGCCGGGGACGGCGGCATGGTCTCGGTCGCCACCACCGCCGACGAGGCCACCGCGACGATCACCCGCTGGGCCGGCCGGGTCGCCCTGGCCGCCGTCAACGGGCCCACCTCCGTCGTGGTCTCCGGCGACAGCGCCGCCCTCGACGAGCTGGTCGCCCACTACGAGTCCCGCGAGGTGCGGGTGCGCCGCGTCCCCGTGGACTACGCCTCCCACTCCGCCCACGTCGAGCAGCTGCGCGAGCAGCTCCTGGAACTGCTCGCCGGGCTGCGGCCCCGCACCGGCGAGGTCCGGTTCCGCTCCACCGTCGAGGGGGACTGGCTCGACACCGCCGCCCTCGACGCCGACTACTGGTACCGCAACCTGCGGCAGACCGTCCGCTTCGACGACGCGGTGCGCAGCCTCGTCGCCGCCGGCTACCAGACCTTCGTCGAGGTCAGCGCCCACCCGGTGCTGACCATGGCCGTGCAGGAGAGCGTCGAGCTGGCCGCCGCCGACCCGGACGCGGTCACCGTCACCGGCAGCCTGCGCCGGGGCGAGGGCGGCCTCGGCCGCTTCCTGCGCGCCCTGGCCGAGGTCTGGGCCGGGGGTACGGCGGTGGACTGGCGACCCGCCTTCACCGGCCTCGCCGGCCGCCGCCTCGACCTGCCCACGTACCCGTTCCAGCGGCAGCTCTACTGGCCGCAGCCGTCCGCCGCGCCCGCCCCGGCCGCCGGCGTCGCCGGCCCGGTGCAGGACGACGAGGTCGACGCCCGGTTCTGGGCGGCCGTCGAGGCGGAGGACCTGACCGCGCTCACCGCCGAACTCGCCGCCGCGACCGACTCGGAGCCCGTGCCGGACGCCGCGTTCGCGGACGTGCTGCCGGTCCTCGCCGCCTGGCGTCGCCGGCACCGCGACCAGGCCACCGTGGACTCCTGGCGGTACCGGGACAGCTGGACACCCGTCGCCCCCGACGCCGCGGGCGAGCCCGCCGTCACCGGCACCTGGTGGCTGCTCACCGGCCCCGACGACACCGGCGCTGCCGAGGCCGCCTTCTGCGCCGAGGCGTTGCGGCGGCACGGCGGCACCGTCGTACCGCTGGCGCTGGACGCCGACCGCACGGACCGCGCGGCGCTCGCCGCCCGGCTGCGCGACCTCGCCGACGGCGGCACGCCCGCCGGGATCCTGTCGCTGCTGCCGCTCGACGAGACGCCCGCCCCGGCGCACCCGTCGGTGCCGGTCGGCTTCGCCGGCACCGTGACCCTGGTGCAGGCGCTCGGCGACGCCGGCGTCCGCGCGCCGCTGTGGTGCCTCACCCGGGGTGCCGTCGCCACCGGCCCGGCCGACCCGCTGCCGCACCCGCTCCAGCAGCTCACCTGGGGCTTCGGCCGGGTCGCCGCACTCGAGCACCCGGACCGCTGGGGCGGCCTCGTCGACCTTCCCGACGAGCTCGACGACGCGGCCGGCCGCCGGCTGGTCCGCGTCCTCGCCGGCGCCGACGGGGAGGACCAGGTCGCGCTGCGGTGGGCCGGCGCCTTCGGCCGGCGACTGCTGCACGCCCCGCTCGGCGACGCCCCCGCCCCGCGCACCTGGCGGCCCTCCGGCACCGCCCTGGTCACCGGCGGCACCGGCGCGCTCGGCGGACACATGGCCCGCTGGCTCGCCGCCAACGGCGCGGCGCACCTGGTGCTGGTCAGCCGGCGCGGCCGGCAGGCCGAGGGCATCGCCGACCTCGAGGCCGAGCTGGTCGGACTGGGCGCCCGGGTCACCGTCGCCGCCTGCGACGCCGCCGACCGGTCGGCGCTCGCCGCCGTCCTCGCCGACCTGCCGCCCGAGCACCCGCTGACCACCGTCGTGCACACCGCCGCCGTGCTCGACGACTCGGTGATCAACTCGCTGACCCTGGAGCAGGTCGACTACGCGCTGAGCGCGAAGGTCACCACCGCGCTGAACCTGCACGAGCTGACCCGCGAGCTGGACCTCGACGCGTTCATCCTGTTCTCCTCGATGGCCGGCACCGTCGGCAGCTCCGGCGTGGGCAACTACGCCCCCGGCAACGCGTTCCTCAACGCCCTCGCCGAGCACCGGCGGGCCCTCGGCCTGCCCGCCACCTCCATCGGCTGGGGCGCCTGGGGCGGCGGCGGCATGGCCGACGGCGAGTTCGGCCAGATGCTGCACCGCCACGGCGCACCCGAGATGCCCCCGCGCCTCGCCGTCGCGGCCCTGCACCAGGCCGTGGAGCACGACGAGACCTTCCTGACCATCTCGAACATCGCCTGGGACCGGTTCTTCGTCGCGTTCACCGCCACCCGGCCCGGTCCGCTGATCTCGGAGATCCCCGAGGCGCAGCGGTTGCAGGCCACCAAGGGCCTCGCCGAGACGAAGGAGACCGACGAGGCCGGCCCCGCCGGCGCGTTCACCCGGATGAGCGCCGCCGAGCGCCAGCAGGCGCTGCTCGACCTGGTCCGCGACCAGGCGGCCATGGTCCTCAAGTACGCCGACGGCCAGGCCGTCGACCCGCACCACGCGTTCCGGGACCTCGGCTTCGACTCGGTGACGGCGGTGGAGCTGCGCAACCGGCTCGCCACCGCCACCTCGCTGCGGCTGCCGGTGACCCTGGTCTTCGACTACCCGTCGCCGACCGCGCTCGCCCGGCACCTGCACGAGGAACTGGGCGGCGAGGCCGCCGTGGCCGTCGAGGCCGCCCCGGTGACGCTCGGCGACGACGAGCCGGTGGCCATCGTCGCCATGTCCTGCCGCTTCCCCGGCGGGGCGCACGACCCGGAGCGGTTCTGGCAGATGCTGCACGCCGGCCGTGACGCCGTGTCCGACCTACCCGGCGATCGGGGTTGGGACGTCGAGCGGCTCTACGACCCCGACCCCTATTCCACCGGCACCTCCTACGTCCGCAGCGGCGCCTTCCTCTACGAGGCGGCGGAGTTTGATGCCGGTTTCTTCGGGATTTCCCCCCGCGAGGCGTTGGCGATGGATCCGCAGCAGCGGTTGCTGCTGGAGGTTTCGTGGGAGGCGGTCGAGCGGGCAGGGGTTGAGCCTGGGGTCCTTCGGGGTTCGCGAACAGGGGTGTTCGTGGGCACGAATGGTCAGGACTATGGGGCCCTGCTGATGGTGGCGGGGGACGAGGTGGAGGGCTTCGCGGGCACGGGCAACGCCGCGAGTGTGGTGTCGGGTCGGGTGGCGTACGCGTTGGGGTTGGAGGGGCCGGCGGTGTCGGTGGACACGGCGTGTTCGTCGTCGTTGGTGGCGTTGCACCTGGCGGTGCAGTCGCTGCGGCGCGGCGAGTGCGACCTCGCCCTCGCCGGCGGCGTGACCGTGATGTCGACCCCCGGGCTGTTCGTGGAGTTCTCCCGGCAGCGTGGGCTGGCCGCCGACGGCCGGTGCAAGGCGTTCGCCGCGGGCGCCGACGGCACCGGCTGGGGCGAGGGCGTGGGCATGCTGCTGGTCGAGCGGCTGTCGGACGCCCGGCGCAACGGCCACGAGGTGCTGGCGATCGTGCGGGGCAGCGCCGTCAACCAGGACGGTGCCTCCAACGGTCTGACCGCCCCGAACGGCCCCTCCCAGCAGCGGGTGATCCGGCAGGCCCTCGCGTCGGCGCGGCTCTCCACGGCCGACGTGGACGTGGTCGAGGCGCACGGCACGGGCACGACGCTGGGCGACCCGATCGAGGCGCAGGCGTTGTTGGCGACGTACGGGCAGGAGCGCGACGCGCCGCTGCTGCTGGGGTCGGTCAAGTCGAACATCGGCCACACCCAGGCCGCCGCCGGCGTCGCCGGCGTGATCAAGATGGTGCTGGCGATGCGCGAGGGCGTGGTCCCCGCAACGCTGCACGTGGACGAGCCGTCCCCGCACATCGACTGGAACTCCGGCGCCGTCGAGTTGGCGATCGAGTCGCGGCCGTGGCCGGCCGTGGACCGGCCTCGTCGGTCGGCGGTGTCCTCGTTCGGCATCTCCGGCACGAACGCCCACGTCATCATCGAACTGCCGGAGGACCTCCCCGCCGAGAGCGCGGAGCCCGACGGCGAGGCCGCCGAGGGTCGCAGCCCGGGGCTCGTGGCCTCCGACGTCGTCGTCTGGACGGTGTCGGGGCGGTCGAAGGGCGCGCTGGCCGGTCAGGCCGCCCGCCTGGCCCAGCACGTCCGCGCGCACGCCGACCTCGACGCGGCGGCGGTGGGCTGGTCCCTCGCCGCCACCCGGTCTACGTTCGACCAGCGGGCCGCCGTCGTCGGGGCCACCGTGGCCGAGCTGCTGGCGGGGCTCGACGCCCTGTCCGCCGGCGCGCCGGCGGGGAACCTCGTCACGGGTACGGCCTCCGGAACCGGTGCGGTGTTCGTGTTCCCGGGTCAGGGTGCGCAGTCGGCGCGGATGGCGGCCGGTCTGGTGGGTCGTACGCCGGTGTTCGACGCGAAGTTGGCCGAGTGCCAGCGGGCCCTCGCCCCGTATCTCGATGTCGATCTCGTGTCGGTCTTGACCGGTGACGACGAGTCGTGGTTGGCGCGGGTCGAGGTCGTGCAGCCGGTGCTGTGGGCCGTGGGTATGGCCCTCGCCGCCGTGTGGCAGCACGCCGGTGTGGTTCCGGCTGCGGTGGTCGGTCACTCGCAGGGCGAGATCGGTGCCGCGTGCGTGGCCGGGATTCTCTCCCTGGAGGACGCGGCGAAGGCCGTGGCGCTGCGCTCCCGGGCGCTGACGGTCCTGCGGGGCACCGGCACCATGGCCTCGGTCGACCTCTCCGCCGAGGCGGTCGCCGAGCGGCTGCCGGCGTTCCCGGGTGTCGGGGTGGCGGCGGTGAACGGCCCGTCCACGGTCGTGGTCTCGGGTCCGCCGCAGCCGGTCGCCGACCTGGTCGAGTCCTGCCAGGCCGAAGGTGTGCGGGCCCGGTTGATCCCGGTGGACTACGCGTCGCATTCGGCGGCGGTACAGGAGGTCGCCGAGCAGTTGCGCGCCGATCTGGCCGACGTGACTCCGCGACAGGGCCACGTCCGACTCGTCTCCACGCTCACCGGGAACTGGGTCGACCCGTCCTCGATGACGGCGGACTACTGGTACGACAACCTGCGGCAGACCGTCCAGTTCGAGGCCGCCGTGCGGGTGGCCGTCGAGGCGGGTCACACGACGTTCGTGGAGATCAGCCCGCATCCGGTGTTGACGATGCCGGTGACGGCGATCCTGGACGACGCCGGCGCGAGCGGGCACACGCTGGGCAGCCTGCGTCGCGGTGACGACGACGCGACGCGGTTGCTGACGAACCTCGCCACCGCCCACACGATCGGCCTGCCGGTCGACCTGGGCACGGTCCTCGCCGGGACCGACGTCGTGGCGCTGCCCACGTACGCCTTCGACCGGAGCCGCTTCTGGCCGACCGCGGTGACCGGGCAGGGCGACACCGAGGAGACCCCGAGCGGCGTCGACTCCGCGTTCTGGGCGGCCGTCGAAAGTGAGGACCTGGCCGCGCTCGCGGAACTCACCGAGCAGGACGCGGCGGAGTCCCTGGAACGGCTGGGCGCCGCCCTGCCGGTGCTCGCCTCCTGGCGGCGGCAGCAGCGCAACCGGTCCAGCCTCGACGACCTGCGGTACCGCAGCGTCTGGCAGCCGTACACCGGGACGCCGGTCAGCTTCCTGCCCGGCGCCTGGTGGGTCGTCGCCGACGAGCGGCACCCGGAGGAGGGCGAGGCCGCGGTGGTCGAGCTGACCCGCCGGGGCGCCGACGTCCGACTGGTGCTGGTGCCGGAGAACCTGACCGACCGGGCCGCCCTCACCGCGCACCTGAGCGGTGCCGTCCGCACCCCCGACGGCGTACCGGCTCCGGTGGACGGGGTGCTGTCGCTGCTCGCCCTCGCCGACGGCGCGGTCGACGACACCCAGCCGGTGCCGCCCTTCCTCGCCCGCTCGCTGGCGCTGATCCAGACGCTCGGGGACCTCGACGTCGCCGCGCCGCTGTGGTGCGTCACCCGGGGCGCCGCCGGCACCACCCGCAGCGGCGCGCCCGGCCGGCCGGAGCAGTCGCTGCTCTGGGGCCTCGGCCGGGTCGTGGCCCTCGAACACCCCGAGCGGTGGGGCGGCCTGGTCGACGTGCCGGCCACCCTGGACGACCACGGCTGGGACCTGCTCTGCGCCGCGCTCGCCGGCCTCGACGGCGAGGACCAGCTCGCGGTCGACGGCGCCACCATCCTCGTCCGCCGGCTGGTGCGGGCGCCCGGCGGTGAGGCGGCCACCGACGAGGCGGGCTACCCGGGCACGACCCTGGTCACCGGCGGCACCGGCGCGCTCGGCGCGGAGGTGGCCCGCTGGCTGGCCGCCCGGGGCGCCGAGCACCTGATGCTGGTGAGCCGCCGCGGCGCGGACGCCCCCGGCGTCGCCGAACTCGTCCGCGAGCTGACCGGGGCGGGCACCCGGGTGACCGTCGCGGCCTGCGACGTGGCCGACCGGGCGGCGCTGGCGAAGCTGCTCGACGAGGTACCCGCCGACGCGCCGCTGACCAGCGTGGTGCACGCGGCCGGCGTGCTGGAGGACGGGGTGCTCGACGGGCTCACGGCCGACCGCCTCGCCACCGTCCTGCGGCCCAAGGTGCTCGGCGCCCTGCACCTGCACGAGCTGACCGTCGGGCGGGAACTGCGCGCGTTCGTGCTGTTCTCCGCGCTGGCCGGTCAGCTCGGCGCCGCCGGTCAGGGCAGCTACGCCGCGGCCAACGCCTACCTCGACGCCCTCGCCGAGCAGCGGCACCGGCAGGGCCTGCCGGCCACGTCGGTCGCCTGGGGCCCCTGGGCGGCCGGCGGGATGGCCGCCACCGACCAGGCCGTGGAGGAGCGCCGCCGCCGCACCGGCGTGGCCCGCCTCGACACGGAAGCCGCGCTCACGGCGCTCGCGCAGTGCGTCGCGCGGGGCGAGCCGGCGACGATGGTGGCCGGCATCGACTGGGCCCGCTACGTGCCCGGGTTCGTGGCCGTGCGGCCCAGCCCGCTCATCGCGGGCGTGGCCGAGGCGCGCCGGGCCGTCGCCGAGCGGGCCGAGGACACCGGCGTTTCCGCGGAGTCCCTGGCCGCCCTGCTCGCCGGGCAGACCGACGCCGAACGACGCAAGACCCTGCTGGAGCTGGTACGCGGGCAGGCCGCCGCGGTGCTCGGCCACGCCTCGATGGACGCCGTCGAGCCGGACCGGGCGTTCCGGGAACTCGGCTTCGACTCGCTGACCGCCGTGGAGCTGCGCAACCGGCTCACCGCGGCGACCGGCGTCCGGCTGCCCGCCACGGTCGTCTTCGACTACCCGACCGCCGCCGGGCTGGCCGAGTACGTGCGGGCCGCGATCGTCGACGGCGGCGTGGTCGGGGTCGCACCGGTCTTCGGTGAGCTGGACAGGTTGGAAGCGGCGCTCTCCGGCTCGGCGCCGGACCGCAGCGCCAGAATTCGGATCACCGAGCGGCTGCGGGCGCTGCTGGCCTCCCTCAACGAGGCCGACGCGCCGGCGGACGGCGACACCGTCGCCGAGAAGCTCCAGGACGCGACGCCGGACGAGGTCTTCGACTTCATCGACCGCGAGCTGGGGATGTCCTGACGTGATCGCTGCTGCGACGACGGGTCAACACAAGGAGTGCGCGGTCCATGGCTGACGAGGCGAAGCTTCTCGACTACCTCAAGCGGGTCACCGCTGACCTGCACCAGGTGCGCCAGCGCCTGCGCGAGGTGGAGGCCGGTGAACAGGAACCGGTCGCCATCGTCTCCATGAGCTGCCGCTTCCCCGGCGGGGTGCGGTCGCCCGAGGACCTGTGGGAGGTCGTCGCGTCCGGCCGGGACGTGGTCTCCGACTTCCCGGAGGACCGCGGCTGGGACCTCGGGTCGCTCTACGACAGCGACCCCGAGCAGAGCGGCACCTCGTACACGCGGCAGGGCGGCTTCGTCCACGACCTGGCCGACTTCGACCCGGGCTTCTTCGCGATCTCCCCCCGGGAGGCGCTGGCGATGGACCCGCAGCAGCGCTGGCTGCTGGAGACCTCGTGGGAGGCCCTGGAGCGGGCCGGCATCGACCCGCACTCGCTGCGCGGCAGCCGCACCGGTGTCTTCGCCGGCAGCACCGGCCAGGACTACGGCACCGTGCTGATGGGTGCCGCGCAGGGCCTCGAAGGGCACCTGATGACCGGCAACGCCGGCAGCGTGGTCTCCGGCCGGATCGCCTACACCTTCGGGCTGGAGGGGCCGGCGGTCACCATCGACACCGCCTGCTCGTCGTCCCTGGTCGCCCTGCACCTGGCGGGGCAGGCGCTGCGGCAGCGGGAGTGCACCCTGGCCATCGTCGCCGGGGTCACCGCCATGTGCACCCCGGCCGCCTTCGTCGAGTTCTCCCGGCAGCGCGGCCTCGCCGCCGACGGCCGGTGCAAGGCGTTCGCCGCCGCCGCCGACGGGACCGGCTGGTCCGAGGGCGTCGGCGTCCTGGTGCTGGAGCGGCTGTCGGACGCGCAGCGCAACGGCCACCCGATCCTCGCCGTGGTGCGGGGCAGCGCGGTGAACCAGGACGGCGCCTCCAACGGCCTGAGTGCCCCGAACGGGCCGTCGCAGCAGCGGGTGATCCAGCAGGCCCTGGCCAACGCCGGTCTCGCCGCCGGCGGCGTGGACGTGGTGGAGGCGCACGGCACCGGCACCCGGCTCGGCGACCCCATCGAGGCGCAGGCGCTGCTCGCCACGTACGGGCAGGACCGGGGGGACTCGGCGCCGCTGCTGCTCGGGTCGGTCAAGTCGAACATCGGTCACGCCCAGGCCGCCGCCGGTGTCGCCGGTGTGATCAAGATGGTGATGGCGATGCGGCACGGCGTCGTGCCGCCCACCCTGCACGTGGACGAGCCGACGCCCGAGGTCGACTGGTCGGCCGGCGAGGTGTCGCTGGTGACCGAGGCGACGCCGTGGCCGGCGGCGGGCCGCCCGCGCCGCTCGGCGGTCTCCTCGTTCGGGGTGTCCGGCACCAACGCGCACACCATCCTGGAGCAGGCCCCGGCGCCCCAGCAGTCCCCGTCGGCCGCCGCCGCGCCGGTGGTCGAGCGGCCGGTCGTGCCGGTGCCGGTGTCGGCCCGGGACGCGGCCGGCCTCGCCGCGCAGGCGGGCCGCTGGGCGGCCCGGATCGCCGCCGACGAGACCCTGCGGCCCCTGGACGTGGCGTTCTCGTCGGTCACCTCCCGCTCCACCCTGGACCACCGGGCCGTGGTCTCCGCGACGGGCCGCGAGGACCTGCTGGCCGGGCTGCGCGCCCTCGCCGCCGGGGAGCCGTCGGGCGCGGTCGTCACGGGTCAGGCCGGCGGCCGGGGAACGCTGGCGGTGCTCTTCTCCGGCCAGGGCGCGCAGCGCGCCGGCATGGGCCGGGAGTTGTACGCCGAGTTCCCGGTCTTCGCGACCGCGCTGGACGAGGTGTGCGTGCAGCTCGACCCGCTGCTGCCGCGCCCGCTGAAGGACGTGCTGTTCGCTCCGGAGGGTTCCGCCGAGGCGGAGCTGCTGGACCAGACCGTGTTCACCCAGGCCGGGCTGTTCGCGGTCGAGGTGGCGCTGTTCCGGCTCGTGGAGTCGTTCGGGGTCACACCGGACTTCGTGGGCGGCCACTCGATCGGCGAGGTCGCGGCCGCGCACGTGGCCGGGGTGCTGTCCCTGGCGGACGCGGCGGCGCTGGTGGCGGCGCGGGGCCGGTTGATGCAGGCGCTGCCGGCCGGTGGCGGGATGCTGGCCGTCGCGGCGGCCGAGGCCGATGTGCTCGCCACGCTCGACGGGCTCGCCGACGTGGGGATCGCGGCGGTCAACGGGCCGACGTCGGTGGTCGTCTCCGGCGCGGTCGAGGCTCTCGACGAGGTGGAGCGGCTCTGGCGGGAGCGGGGGGCGCGCACGCGTCGGCTCACGGTCAGCCATGCGTTCCACAGTCCGCTGATGGAGCCGATGCTCGACGGGTTCCGGGCCGTCCTCGACGGGCTGGAGTTCTCCGCGCCGGCGTTGCCGATCGTGTCGAACGTGACCGGCGCGCTGGCCGACGCCGACGAGATCCGCACGGCCGACTACTGGGTGCGCCACGTCCGGCAGGCCGTCCGCTTCGCCGACGGGGTCGCCGCGCTGCGCGCCGCCGGGGCGGACACGTTCCTGGAGGTCGGGCCGCAGAGCGTACTGACCGCGATGGCGGCGGACATCCTGCCCGGCGACGACGGCGTGCTGGCCGTCGCCGTGCAGCGCAAGGACCGGCCGGCTGTGCACGGGCTGCTGGCCGGGCTGGCCGAGCTGCACGCGCACGGGGTGGCCGTCGACTGGCAGCCGTGGTTCGCCGACACCGGCGCCCGGCGGGTGGACCTGCCCACGTACGCGTTCCAGCACCAGCGCTACTGGCCTGAGGCGGGTGCCGGGTGGACCGGCGACGTCACCGCGTTCGGCCTGCGGCCCGCGCAACACCCCCTGCTCGGGGCCGCCGTCGGCGTCGCGCACGCCGAGGGCTTCCTGTTCACCGGGCGGCTGGCCCGGCGTACCCACCCGTGGATCTCCGACCACGTCGTCTTCGACACCGTGCTGCTGCCCGGCACCGGCTTCGTCGAACTCGCCCTCCAGGCCGGCGCGCACGTCGGCGCCGACCACGTCCGCGAGCTCACCCTGGAGTCGCCGCTGATCCTGCCGGAGACCGGGGGCGTCGACATCCAGCTCTGGATCGGCCCGGCGGACGAGACCGGCTGCCGGTCCGTGTCGCTGCACTCCGCCCAGGACGACGAGCCGGACGAGGGCGAGCGGGCCTGGACCCGCAACGCCAGCGGCGTGCTGGCCAGCGGCCCGGCCGTGCCGAGCGGCCCCGCCGGCTGGTCCGACCTGACCACCTGGCCCCCGCCGGGCGCGACCGAGGTCGGCACCGACGACCTCTACCTGAACCTCGCCGCCCAGGGCTACGACTACGGCCCGTCGTTCATCGCCCTGCGCTCCGCCTGGCGGCGCGGCGACGACCTCTTCGCCGAGCTGGCGCTGCCCGAGGCCCCCGCGGCGGAGGCCGGCGGGTACGGCCTGCACCCGGCCCTGCTCGACGCGGCGCTGCACACCCTCGGCCTGACCACGCCGGCCGGGGAGCCGTCCGGGGCGGACATGCCCCCGGGGTACGGCCGGCTGCCGTTCTCCTGGAACGACGTCGCCCTGCACGGCGCCGGCGCCGCGGCGGCCCGCGTCCGGGTCTCGCACACCGGCCCCGACAGCATCTCGCTGCTGCTCACCGACGTCACCGGCGCGCCCGTCATCTCCGTCGGCTCCCTGGTCCTGCGGCCGGTCTCCGCCGACCAGCTCCGCACCGCAGGGGGCGGCGGCGCCGAGTCGCTGTTCAGGGTCGAGTGGGCCCCGCTCGCGCTGCCCGCCGGGCCGTCCACCGTCGACTGGGCGGTCATCGGCGACGCGGCGGCGCTCACCGACGCGGTCGCCGCCACCGGTACGACCGTGGCGGCGTACGCCGACCTGACTGCCCTGGCCACGGCGATGGACGACGGGACGGGCGCACCCGGCGTGCTGGTCGTGCCGTTCCTCGACCCGCCCGCGTCGGCGGACGTGCCCGGGGCCGTCGCCGAGGTGACCCACCGGGCGCTCGCCGTGCTCCAGCAGTTCCTCGCCGAGGAGCGCTACGCGGACTCCCGGCTGGTGGTGCTGACCTCGGGCGCGGTCGCCACCGAATGGGACACCGACCTGACCGACCTGGCTGGCGCCGCCGTGATCGGCCTGCTCCGCTCCGCCCAGTCGGAGAACCCCGACCGGTTCGTGCTGGTCGACGTCGACGACATCGCCGGCTGCGCCGCCGCGCTCGTCCCGGCCGTCGCCACCGACGAGCCGCAGGTCGTGATCCGCGCGGGCGTCGCCGCCGGCGCCCGGCTCACCCGGGTCCCCGCCCCGAGCGAGCCGCCGGCCGCCCCGTTCGACGGGAACGGCACCGTCCTGATCACCGGTGCCACCGGCACCCTCGGCCAGCTCATGAGCCGGCACCTGGTGGACACGTACGGCGTCCGGCACCTGATCCTCACCAGCCGGCGCGGCCGCGCCGCCGGGGGCGTCGCGGAGCTCTGCGCCGAGTTGGAGTCGCTCGGCGTGAGCGTCACCGTCGCCGCCTGCGACGTCGCCGACCGCGCCGCCGTGGCCGAGCTGCTGGCCGGCATCCCGGCGGAGCACCCGCTCACCGCCGTCATCCACGCCGCCGGCGTCCGCGACGACGGCGTCATCTCCTCGCTCACCCCCGAGCGGATGGACGGCGTGCTGCGGCCCAAGGTCGACGCCGCGTGGCACCTGCACGAGCTGACCGCCGACCTCGACCTGAAGGCGTTCGTCTCGTACTCCTCGCTCGCCGCCACCGCCGGCGGCCCGGGCCAGGGCAACTACGCCGCCGCCAACGCGTTCCTCGACGGGCTGGCCCAGCACCGCAAGGCGCGCGGCCTCGCCGCCCTCACCCTCGCCTGGGGCCTCTGGGCCGACCGCAGCGGCATGACCACCGAGCTGGACGACGTCCACCTCAACCGGATCTCCCGCTCCGGCGTCGCCGCCATGGAGGCCGAGGAGGGGCTCGCCCTCTTCGACGCGGCCTGCCGCACCACCGACGCCGCGCTCGTCCCGGCCCGGCTGGACCTCGCCGCGATGAAGGTGCAGTTCGCCGGCGGGAGCATCCCGCCGCTGTACCGGGCGCTGATCCGCATGCCCGCCCGCGCCGCCGCGGCCACCACCGGCGCCTCGCTGGTGCAGCAGCTCGCCGGGCTCGGCGACGCCGAGCGGGCCGCCGCGCTGGTCGAGATCGTCCGGGGCCAGGCCGCCGCCGTGCTCGGCTACCCCGACCCGGCGGCCATCGAGCCGCGCCGGGCGTTCAGCGAGTTCGGCTTCGACTCGCTCACCGCCGTCGAGATGCGCAACCGGCTCAACAACGCCTTCGGGATGCGGCTGCCGGCCACCCTCGTCTTCGACTACCCGACCCCGCACGACCTGGCGGCCTTCCTGGGTACGGAGATCGCCGGCACCCCGGTCCCCGTGCGACCCACGACGACCGCCGTGCCGGTCGGCGACGACGAGCCCCTCGCGATCATCGGCATGGCCTGCCGGCTGCCCGGCGGCGTGTGGTCGCCCGACGACCTGTGGCGGCTGGTGGTCGACGGCGTCGACGCGATCAGCGACCTGCCGACCGACCGCGGCTGGGACCTCGACAGCCTCTACAGCCCCGACCCCGACGCCCCCGGCACCTTCTACGCCCGCGGCGGCGGCTTCCTCAGCGGCGTCGACCGCTTCGACCCCGGCTTCTTCGGCATCTCGCCCCGCGAGGCCCTGGCCATGGACCCGCAGCAGCGGCTGCTGCTGGAGACCACCTGGGAGTCCTTCGAGTCCGCCGGCATCGACCCGGCCGACGTACGGGGCAGCAGCACGGGCGTCTTCGTCGGCACCAGTGGCCAGGATTACGGCTCGCTGCTCGCGTACTCGCCGGAGGCAGCCGAGGGCTACATGCTGACCGGGATGACCAGCAGCGTCATCTCGGGACGCGTGGCGTACACGTTCGGGCTGGAGGGGCCGGCGGTGTCGCTGGACACCGCCTGCTCGTCGTCGCTGGTCGCGCTGCACTGGGCCGGTCAGGCGCTGCGGCGCGGCGAGTGCGACATGGCCCTCGCCGGCGGCGTCATGGTGATGGCCACCCCGACCGCGTTCGTCGAGTTCTCCCGGCAGCGCGGCCTCGCGGCCGACGGCCGGTGCAAGTCCTTCGCCGCGTCCGCCGACGGCACCGGCTGGTCCGAGGGCGTCGGCATGCTGCTCGTGCAGCGGCTCTCCGACGCCCGCCGGCAGGGCCGCACCGTGTACGCGGTGGTGCGCGGCTCCGCGATCAACCAGGACGGCGCCTCCAACGGGCTGACCGCCCCGAACGGCCCCTCGCAGCAGCGGGTGATCCGCCAGGCCCTCGCGTCGGCCCGCCTGACGACCGCCGACGTGGACGTGGTCGAGGCGCACGGCACCGGCACCACCCTCGGCGACCCGATCGAGGCGCAGGCCCTGCTCGCCACGTACGGGCGGGAGCGGCCCGCCGACCGGCCGCTGCTGCTCGGCTCGATCAAGTCGAACATCGGCCACGCCCAGGCCGCCGCCGGTGTCGCCGGCGTGATCAAGATGGTGCAGGCCATCCGGCACGGCCTCGTCCCGGCGACGCTGCACGTGGACGAGCCGTCCCCGCACATCGACTGGACCTCCGGCGCGGTGGAGCTGGCGACGGAGTCGCGGCCGTGGCCGGCGGTGGACCGGCCGCGCCGGGCGGCGGTGTCCTCGTTCGGCATCTCCGGCACGAACGCCCACGTGATCATCGAGCAGGCCGACGAGCCGCAGGCCGTGGCCCCGGCCGAGCCCGGCCCCGGGCTCGTGACCTCCGACGCGGTGCTGTGGTCGCTGTCGGGGCGGTCGAAGGGCGCCCTGACCGGCCAGGCCGCCCGCCTGGCGGAGTACGTGCGCGAGCGCGGCGAGGTCGACGCGGCGGCGGTGGGCTGGTCCCTCGCCGCCACCCGGTCGGTGTTCGACCAGCGGGCCGCCGTCGTCGGGTCGAGCCTGGAGGAGCTGCTGGCGGGGCTGGACGCCCTGGCGTCCGGGGCGCCGGCCGGCAACGTCGTCGCCGGCACCGCCACGCCCCACGGCCCGGGCCCGGTGTTCGTGTTCCCGGGTCAGGGCGCGCAGTCGGCGCGGATGGCCGCCGGCCTCGTCGGTCGTACGCCGGTGTTCGACGCGCGGCTGGCGGAGTGCCAGCGGGCCCTGGCGCCGTACCTGGACGTGGACCTGATCTCGGTGCTCACCGGTGAGGACGAGTCGTGGTTGGCGCGGGTCGAGGTCGTGCAGCCGGTGCTGTGGGCTGTCGGTATGGCGCTCGCCGCCGTGTGGCAGCACGCGGGGGTCACTCCGGCGGCGGTGGTCGGTCACTCGCAGGGCGAGATCGGTGCGGCCTGCGTGGCCGGCATCCTCAGCATCGAGGACGCGGCGAAGGCCGTGGCGCTGCGGTCGCGGGCGCTGACGGTGCTGCGGGGCACGGGGACGATGGCGTCGGTGGACCTGTCGGCCGAGGCGGTGGCCGAGCGGCTGCCGGCGTTCCCGGGTGTCGGGGTGGCGGCCGTCAACGGCCCGTCCACGGTCGTGGTGTCGGGTCCGCCGCAGCCGGTCGCCGACCTGGTCGAGTCCTGCCAGGCCGACGGTGTGCGGGCCCGGTTGATCCCGGTGGACTACGCGTCGCATTCGGCGGCGGTGCAGGAGGTGGCCGAGCGGTTGCGCGCCGACCTGGCCGACGTGACCCCGCAGGCCGGCCACACCCGGCTGGTGTCGACGCTGACGGGGGACTGGGTGGACCCGGCGTCGATGACCGCGGACTACTGGTACGACAACCTGCGGCAGACCGTCCAGTTCGACGCCGCCGTCCGCGTCGCGGTCGCCGCCGGGCACACCACGTTCGTCGAGATCTCCCCGCACCCGGTGCTGACGATGCCGGTCACGGCCATTCTCGATGACGCCGGCGCGAGCGGGCACACGCTGGGCAGCCTGCGTCGGGGTGACGACGACGCGACGCGGCTGCTGACGAACCTCGCCACCGCCCACACGATCGGCCTGCCCGTCGACCTGGGCACGGTCCTCGCCGGGACCGACGTCGTGGCGCTGCCCACGTACGCCTTCGACCACCAGCGGTACTGGGTCGAGCCGCCGCTGCACCGGGCGCAGGACGTCAGCTCCGCCGGCCTCCAGGACGCCGGACACCCGCTGCTCAGCGCCACGCTGACCTTCCCCGACAGCGAGCGGATGGTCTTCACCGGGCGGCTGTCGGTGCGTACCCACCCGTGGCTCGGCGAGCACCGGGTGATGGACAACATCCTGCTGCCCGGCACCGCCTTCGTCGAGCTGGCCACGTACGCCGGTGAGCAGGCCGGCTGCCCGACGGTGGAGGAGCTGACCCTGCTCGCCCCGCTCGTCCTGCCCGAACTCGGCGCGCTCCAGGTGCAGCTGATGGTCGGCGACCGGGACGACGACGGGCGGCGCACGGTCCAGCTCTACTCCCGGCCCTACCGGGACGGCTCCGACGAGATCCTGGCCGACGTCGCCTGGACCTGCCACGCCACCGGCCTGCTCGGTCCGCAGCCGGCCGACGCCGCGCCCGCCTTCGACCTGGGGGTGTGGCCGCCGCCCGGCGCGACGCGCGTCGAGGCCGACGACTTCTACTCCGGCATCGAGGCGACCGTCTTCGGGTACGGCCCGGCGTTCCGTGGCCTGCGCGCCGCGTGGACCCGCGACGACGAGGTCTTCGCCGAGGTCGAACTGCCCGCCGACCACCACGCCGAGGCCGGCCGCTTCGGGGTGCACCCGGCGCTGCTGGACGGCGCGTTGCAGGCCATGTCGATCGGCGGCTTCCTCGGCCGGATGGGCGACGGCGCCGACGCCACCGTGCCCCGCCTGCCGTTCGCCTGGACCGGGGTGTCCCTGCTCGCCGCCGGGGCCACCGCCCTGCGCGTACGCGTCGCCGCCGCCGGCGAGGTCGGCGTCTCCTTCCAGGTGGCCGACGCCACCGGCGCCCCGGTGCTGCACGTCGACTCGCTGATCATGCGCCGGGTCTCCGGCGACTCGCTCGGCGCGGCCCGCTCCGGCCGGCACGAGTCGCTGTTCCAGGTGGACTGGCCGGCGCTGCCGGTGCCCACCGGACCCGTGCCGGCGGCCACCCGCTGGGTGGCGCTCGGCGACGACCTGGCGCTCAGCGCCGCCTGCGAGGCGGCCGGCGCCCGGGTGCGTACCGACGTCGGCCTCGACTCGCTGGGCGACCTGCTCGCCGGGGGTGAGCCGGCGCCCGAGGCGGTGATCGTGCCGATCGGCGACGCGGGGGACCCGACGGACCCGGCGCTGGCCGGGCAGGCGCGGGCCACCACGCACCGTACCCTCGCCGCGTTGCGGACCTGGCTCGCCGACGACCGGTTCGCCGAGTCCCGGCTGGTGCTGGTCACCCGCGACGCGGTCGCGGCGGGCGAGCAGCAGGTGGTCAACCTGCGCCAGGCCCCGGTCTGGGGTCTGCTGCGCACCGCCCAGCTCGAACACCCGGGCCGATGCCAGCTCGTCGACCTCGACGACAACCCGGACAGCGCCACCGCGCTGGCCGCCGCGATCGCCTCCGGCGAGCCGCAGCTCGCCGTGCGGGCCGGGCAGGTGCGCACGCCACGGCTCGGGCGGGTCCCGGCCGGCGTGGAGCCGCTGCCCGGCGGGATCGACCCGGACGGCACCGTGCTGATCACCGGCGGCACGGGCGTGCTGGGCCGCATCCTGGCCCGCCACCTCGCCACCACCCACGGCGTGCGGCACCTGCTGCTGGCCGGGCGACGCGGCGCGGCGGCCGAGGGGATCGACGACCTCGTCACCGAACTCGCCGGCGCCGGTACGGAGGTGACCGTCGCGGCCTGCGACGCCGCCGACCCCGACGCCCTGTCGGCGCTGCTGGCCGGGGTGCCCGCCGCGCACCCGCTCACCGCCGTGGTGCACGCCGCCGGTGTCCTCGACGACGGCGTGCTGGAGTCGATGACGCCCGAACGGGTGGACGCGGTCGCCGTGCCGAAGATCGACGCGGCGTGGCACCTGCACCGCCTAACGGCCGACGCGAACCTCGCGGCCTTCGTCCTCTTCTCCTCGGCGGCGGCCACCCTGGGCAGCGCCGGCCAGTCCAACTACGCCGCGTCGAACGCCTTCCTCGACGCCCTCGCGGCGCACCGCCGGGCCCGCGGGCTCGCCGGCATCTCGCTCGCGTGGGGCCTCTGGGAGCAGGCCAGCGGCATGACCGGCCACCTCGGCGACGACGACGTGCGACGGATGGCCGAGCAGGGCGCTGCCGGCCTCGCCACCGAGCAGGCGCTGAACCTCTTCGACGCCGCCTGGCGGCTCGACGCGGCGGCCGTCGTGCCGATGCGCCTGGACGTCGGGACGCTGCGCGGGCAGGCCGAGGCCGGCACCCTCGCGCCGATGCTCCGGGCCCTGGTCCGGGTGCCGCTGCGGCGCTCCGTCGACGCCACCGGCGCCCGCTCCGGCGGGGTGCAGCTCAGCCAGCGGCTCGCCGGCCTGGCCGGCCCGGAGCGGCTCAAGGTGGTGCTCGACGTGGTACGGGCGAACATCGCCGCCGTCCTCGGCCACGCCGGCGCCGACGCCGTCGACCCGAACCGGCTCTTCACCGACCTGGGCTTCGACTCGCTCACCGCCGTCGACCTGCGCAACCGGCTCAACGGCCTGTCCGGGCTGCGGCTGCCGGCGACGCTGGTCTTCGACTACCCGACGCCGACCGCGCTCGCCGAGAAGCTGACCAGCGAGATCGCCGCCGACGCGGCGCCCTCCACGCAGCCCCTCTTCCAGGGCATCGACACGGTGGAGAGCCTGCTCAACGCCATCCCGCTCGACCCGGCGGCCCGGGCCCGCTTCACCGCCCGGATGCAGGACCTGCTCGCCAAGGCGTCCGACCTGGCGGCCGGGCCCGCCGCCGAACCGGACCGGCCCGACCTCGACTCGGCCAGCGACGACGAGATCTTCGACTTCATCAGCAAAGAGTTTGGAATCTCCTGAGATGACCAACCTTCCAATCGAGGCAGGTGCCCCCCGATGAGCGATGACAAGCTGCGGTACTTCCTCAAGCGGGTCACCGCCGACCTGCACGAGACCAAGCGCAAGCTGCAGACCGTCGAGGCGCGCGACCAGGAACCCCTGGCCATCGTCTCGATGAGCTGCCGCTTCCCCGGTGGGGTCCGGTCGCCGGAAGCCCTGTGGGACCTCGTCGCCGACGGCCGGGACGCGCTCACCGAGTTCCCGGACGACCGGGGCTGGGACCTGGAAGCGCTCTACGACCCCGACCCCAACAAGCCGGGCAAGAGCTACACACGCATCGGCGGGTTCCTCGACGGCGCCGGTGACTTCGACCCGTCCCTGTTCGGGATCTCGCCGCGTGAGGCCCTCGCCATGGACCCGCAGCAGCGGCTGCTGCTGGAGACGTCCTGGGAGGCCGTCGAGCGGGCCGGCATCGACCCGCTGTCGCTGCGCGGCAGCTCCACCGGTGTCTTCGTCGGGCTGAGCACCTCGAACTACGGCATGGGTCTGCCGAACGTGCCCGAGGGCGTCGACATGTACATCGGCACCGGCAACACCACAAGCGTCGCGTCCGGCCGGATCTCGTTCACCCTCGGCCTCAACGGCCCCGCCGTCACCGTCGACACCGCCTGCTCCTCCTCGCTGGTGGCCCTGCACCTCGCCGTGAACGCGCTGCGCCGCGGCGAGTGCGACCTGGCCATCGCCGGCGGCGTCACCGTGATGGTCACCCCCGGCGTGTTCGTCGTCTTCTCCCGGCAGCGCGGCATGTCCGTCGACGGCCGGTGCAGGGCCTTCGCGGCCGGCGCGGACGGCACCGGCTGGGGCGAGGGCGGCGGCGTGCTCGTCGTGGAGCGGCTGGCCGACGCCGAGCGCAACGGCCACCCGATCCTCGCCGTGATCCGGGGCAGTGCCCTCAACCAGGACGGCGCGTCCAACGGGCTCACCGCCCCGAACGGCCCCTCCCAGCAGCGGGTCATCCGCCAGGCCCTCGCCAACGCCCGGCTCGGCACCGCCGACGTCGACATGGTCGAGGCGCACGGCACCGGCACCACCCTCGGCGACCCCATCGAGGCGCAGGCGCTCATCGCCACGTACGGGCAGGACCGTCCCGCAGACCGGCCGCTGTGGCTGGGCTCGGTCAAGTCGAACATCGGCCACACCCAGAGCGCCGCCGGCGTCGCCGGGCTGGTCAAGATGGTGATGGCGCTGCGCAACGGCGTCATGCCGGAGACCCTGCACGTCGACGAGCCGTCCCCGCACGTGGACTGGACCGCCGGGGCGGTCTCCCTGCTCACCGAGTCCAAGCCGTGGCCGGAGCTGGACCGCCCCCGCCGTGGGGGCGTCTCCTCGTTCGGCGTGAGCGGCACCAACGCCCACGTGATCCTGGAGGAGTACCGGCCGCGCGTCGCCGAACCGGCGTCCGTGGACGGCGACGAGGCCGTCGAGGCCACCGCCGTCGAGCCCGCGCGTCGCCCCGGCCTGGTCGCCTCGGACGTGACCCTCTGGCCGGTGTCGGCCCGGTCGCGCTCCGCCCTCGCCGGCCAGGCCGCCCGGCTCGCGCGGCACGTGCGCGAGCACGGCGACCTCGCCCCGGCGGCCGTCGGCTGGTCGCTGGCCACCACCCGGTCGACGTTCGACCACCGCGCCGCCGTGGCGGGCCTCGGCACCGACGAGCTGCTCGCCGGGCTGGACGCCCTCGCCGCCGGCCACCCGGCCGGCAACCTCGTCACCGGTACGGTCACCAGCGCCGGCACCGGCCCCGTCTTCGTCTTCCCGGGCCAGGGCGCGCAGTCGGCGCGGATGGCCGCCGGCCTGGTGGGCCGGACGCCGGTGTTCGACGCGAAGCTGGCCGAGTGCCAGCGGGCCCTCGCCCCGTACCTGGACGTGGACCTCGTGTCGGTGCTCACCGGCGACGACGAGTCGTGGCTGGAGCGGGTCGAGGTCGTGCAGCCCGTGCTGTGGGCCGTCGGCATCGCCCTCGCGGCCGTGTGGCGCGCGGCGGGCGTCGTCCCGGACGCGGTCGTCGGCCACTCGCAGGGCGAGATCGGCGCGGCCTGTGTCGCCGGCATCCTCAGCATCGAGGACGCGGCGAAGGCCGTCGCGTTGCGCTCGCGGGCGCTGACCGCGCTGCGCGGCACCGGGACGATGGCGTCGGTGGACCTGTCGGCCGACGCGGTCGCCGAGCGGCTGCCGGCCTTCCCGGGCGTCGGCGTCGCGGCGGTCAACGGTCCGTCCACCGTCGTGGTCTCCGGCCCGCCGCAGCCCGTCGCCGACCTCGTGGCGGCGTGCCAGGCCGAGGGCCTGCGCGCCCGGCTCATCCCCGTGGACTACGCCTCCCACTCCGAGGCCGTGCAGCAGGTCGCCGAGCAGCTCCGCGCGGACCTGGCCGACGTCACCCCGCAGGCCGGCCACACCCGCCTGGTCTCCACGCTCACCGGGGACTGGGTCGACCCGGCCTCGATGACCGCGGACTACTGGTACGACAACCTGCGCCGCACCGTGCGGTTCGACGCCGCCGTCCGGACGGCGATCGCCGCCGGGCACACCACGTTCGTGGAGATCAGCCCGCACCCGGTGCTGACGATGCCGGTGACGGCGATCCTCGACGACACCGGCGTCACCGGCCACACCCTGGGCAGCCTGCGCCGCGGCGACGACGACGCGACCCGGCTGCTGACCAACCTCGCCACCGCGTACGCCATCGGCCTGCCCGTCGACCTGACGAACGTCCTCGCCGAGACCGAGGTGGCGCCGCTGCCCACGTACGCCTTCGACCACCAGCGGTTCTGGCTGGACGGCAGCGGCGGCCCCGACCTGCAGAGCCTGCTCCAGGGCGCGGCCGGCGGCGACCCCAGCGACACGAGCTTCTGGGCGGCCGTGGAACGCGGGGACGTCACCGCCCTCGCCGAGACCATCGCCACCGAGGACACCCCGGCCCACGAGGTCCTCGACGCGCTGCTGCCGGCCCTGCCGCTGCTCACCTCCTGGCGCCGGCAGCGGCGCCGCCAGTCCGACATCGACAGCTGGCGCTACCAGGACACCTGGAAGCCGCTGACCGGCGTCGCCAACCGGGGCATGAGCGGCACCTGGGTCGTCGTGCTCCCCACCGGCGACATCATCGAGCCCTGGCAGGACGCCTGCGTCGAGGCGTTCACGGCGGCCGGCGCGACGCTCGTCCCGGTGCCCGTCTCCACCCCCGACGTCGACCGCGACCAGTTCGGCAAGCTGCTTCAGGAGGCGCTCGCCGCCGCGCCGGGTGGCGACGACGCCGCCGCCGAGGTGACCGGCGTGGTCTCGCTGCTCGCGTTCGACGAGCTGGCCCACCCGCTGCACCCGTCGGTGCCCGGCGGCTTCGCCGCCACCGTCGCGCTCTTCCAGGCCCTCGGCGACCTCGGCCTGCGCGCCCCGATGTGGAGCGTCACCTCCGGCGCCGCGTCGGTCGGCATGGCCGACCTGCTGCGCTCCCCGGTGCAGTCGCTGGTCTGGGGCTTCGGCCGGGTCGCCGCGCTGGAGCACCCGCAGCGCTGGGGCGGTCTCGTGGACCTGCCGGAGGCCGTCGACGAGCGCTGCGCCGACCTGCTGGTCGCGGCCCTCACCGCCGCCGGCGAGGAGGACCAGATCGCGGTACGCCCCGGCGGCCTGCTCGCCCGCCGGCTCACCCGGGTCCCGCTCGGCGAGAGCCAGCCCGCGAACCCGTGGCAGCCGTACGGCACGGCGCTGGTCACCGGCGGCACCGGCGCGCTCGGTGGGCACGCCGCCCGCTGGCTGGCCCGCAGCGGTGTGGAGAACATCGTGGTCGTCAGCCGGCGGGGCATGGCCGCGCCGGGCGCGCAGCAGCTCGTCGACGACCTCACCGAGCTGGGCGCCCAGGCCACCGTCGTCGAGTGCGACGCCTCCGACCGGGACGCGCTGGCCGACCTGATCGACGCGATCCCCGCCGAGTACCCGCTCACCACGGTCGTGCACGCCTCCGCCGTGCTCGACGACGCCATGATCAACGACATCCGGCCGGAGCAGATCGAGCGGGTGCTCCAGGCCAAGGTCGACGTCGCGTACAACCTGCACGAGCTGACCCTCGACCACGAGCTGTCGGCGTTCATCATGTTCTCGTCCTTCGCCGGCAGCGTGGCCAGCTCCGGCGTCGGCAACTACGCCCCGAGCAACGCGTTCCTCGACGCCCTCGCCCAGCACCGGCGTGGCCTCGGCCTGACCGCCACCTCCATCGCCTGGGGGGCGTGGGCCGGCGGCGGCATGGCCGACGGGCCGCTCGGCGAGCTGCTGCACCGACACGGCGTACCCGAGATGACCCCCGAGGCGGCCATCGCCGCGCTGCACCAGGCCGTGGACCACGGCGAGGCGTTCCTGACCATCGCCGACATCGCCTGGGAACGGTTCTCCGTCGCCTTCACCGCCACCCGGCCCGGCCCGCTGATCAGCGACCTGCCGGACGTGCGGCGCCTCGTCACGGCCGAGCAGGTGGCCAGCGTGGAGGCCGGCGACGGCCCGGAGACGTTGCAGGACCGGCTCGCCGGCCTGCCCGCCGCCGAGCGGCTCGCCGTGCTGCTCGGCCTGGTCCGCAGCCAGGTCGCCGCCGTGCTCAACTACCCGTCCGCCGAGTCGGTGGACGAGCACCGGGCGTTCCGGGAGCTGGGCTTCGACTCCGTCACCGCCGTCGAGCTGCGCAACCGACTCGGCTCGGCCACCGGCGTGGCCCTGCCGGTCACCCTGGTCTTCGACTACCCGACCCCGACGACCCTGGCGGAGTACCTCTTCGCCGAGGTCGCCCACGACGACGTGGTCACCCCGACCGCCCTCCTCGACGATCTGGACCGGATCGCCGACAGCCTCGACGTGGTGGCGCGGGACGAGGCGGCCCGGGTGCGGGCCACCGTACGCCTGCAGGCGATGCTGTCCCGGCTCGCCCAGGACAGCGGTGGCGCCGACATCGGCCGGCACCTCGACGACGCCACCGACGACGAGTTGTTCGCGATGGTCGACAAGGACCTCGGCATCTCCTGACCTTCCAGCTCCAGCTCTCTCCCGTCCCTTTCGAGGAAGCGGCACTCCGATGGCCAACGAAGACAAGCTCCGCGACTACCTCAAGCGGGTCATGGCTGATCTCCACGACACCCGCCGCCGGCTCAGTGAGGCACAGTCCCAGGAACTGGAGCCGGTGGCGATCGTGGCGATGAGCTGCCGGTTGCCGGGCGGGGTGCGCAACCCCGACGACCTGTGGGAGCTGTTGCGGGACGGCCGGGACGCGGTCACGCCCTTCCCCGACGACCGGGGCTGGGACCTGGAGCGCCTCTACCACCCCGACCCCGACCACCCGGGCACCTCGTACGCCCGGGAGGGCGGGTTCGTCGACGGGGCCGGGGACTTCGACTCCGCCTTCTTCGGCATCTCACCCCGCGAGGCGCTGACCATGGACCCCCAGCAGCGGTTGCTGCTGGAGACGTCCTGGGAGGCGGTCGAGGCCGCCGGGATCGACCCGGCCTCGCTGCGCGGCAGCCGGACCGGGGTGTTCGTCGGCACCAACGGGCAGGACTACGGCACCCTGCTGATGATGTCGCCCGACGGCGACGAGGGGCACTCGATGACCGGGGGCGCGGCGGCCGTCGCGTCGGGCCGGGTGTCGTACACCCTCGGGCTCGAAGGGCCGGCCGTCTCCATCGACACGGCCTGCTCGTCGTCGCTGGTGGCACTGCACCTCGCGGTGCAGGCGCTGCGGGCGGGGGAGTGCGACCTGGCGCTGGCCGGCGGGGTGACCGTGATGGCCACCCCGGGCCTCTACATCGGATCCAGCCGGCAGCGCGCCCTCTCCACCGACGGGCGGTGCAGGTCGTTCGCCGCCAGCGCCGACGGCGCCGGGTTCTCCGAGGGCGTCGGCTGGCTGCTGGTCGAGCGGCTGTCGGACGCCCGCCGCAACGGCCACCACGTCCTCGCGGTGGTCCGCGGCACGGCCGTCAACCAGGACGGCGCGTCGAACGGGCTGACCGCCCCGAACGGGCCGGCGCAGCAGCGGGTGATCAGCCAGGCCCTCGCCTCCGCCCGGCTCTCCACCGCCGACGTCGACGTCGTGGAGGCGCACGGCACCGGCACCAAGCTGGGCGACCCGATCGAGGCGCAGGCGCTCATCGCCACGTACGGGCAGGACCGGGGGGAGGCCCCGCCGCTGCTGCTCGGCTCGGTGAAGTCGAACATCGGCCACGCCCAGGCCGCCGCCGGCGTGGCCGGGGTGATCAAGCTGGTGCTCGCCATCCGGCACGGCGTCGTCCCGGCGACGCTGCACGTCGACGCCCCGTCCCCGCACATCGACTGGACGGCCGGCGCGGTGGAACTGGCCACCGAGGCCCGGCCGTGGCCCGAGACGGGGCGGGCGCGGCGGGGCGCCGTCTCCTCGTTCGGCATCTCCGGCACCAACGCGCACGTGATCATCGAGCAGCCGGACGAGTCGGCCGAGGAGCACCGCTCCGACTCCGCCCCCGGGCTGGTCGCGGCCGACGCGCTCCTCTGGCCGGTGTCGGCCCGGTCGAAGGCCGCCCTGGCCGGGCAGGCCGCCCGGCTCGCGTCGCACCTGCGACAGCGCGACGGGCTGGAGCCGGCCGCCGTGGGCTGGTCCCTGGCGGCCACCCGCTCGACGTTCGACCACCGCGCCGCCGTGGTCGGCTCGACCGCTGACGAGCTGCTGGCGGGGCTGGACGCGGTCGCGGCCGGCCTGCCCGCCGGGAACGTGGTCAACGGTGTGGCGTCGGGCCCCGGCGCGGGCCCCGTCTTCGTCTTTCCCGGTCAGGGCGCGCAGTCGGCGCGGATGGCCGCCGGTCTGGTCGGCCGGACGCCGGTGTTCGACGCGAAGCTGGCCGAGTGCCAGCGGGCCCTCGACCCGTACCTCGCCGTCGACGTGGTGTCGGTGCTGACCGGCGACGACGAGTCGTGGCTGGAGCGGGTCGAGGTCGTGCAGCCGGTGCTGTGGGCCGTGGGAATGGCCCTCGCCGCGGTGTGGCAGCACGCGGGGGTGACCCCGGCCGCGGTCATCGGTCACTCGCAGGGCGAGATCGGCGCGGCGTGCGTGGCCGGCATCCTCAGCCTGGAGGACGCCGCGAAGGCGGTGGCGCTGCGCTCCCGCGCCCTGACTGTGCTGCGCGGCACCGGGACGATGGCGTCGGTGGACCTGTCGGCCGACGCGGTCGCCGAGCGACTGCCGGCCTTCCCCGGCGTCGGGGTGGCGGCGGTCAACGGACCGTCCACCGTCGTGGTCTCCGGCCCGCCGCAGCACGTCGCCGACCTGGTGCAGGCGTGCCAGGCCCAGGGGGTCCGGGCCCGGTTGATCCCCGTGGACTACGCGTCGCACTCGCCCGCCGTGCAGGAGGTCGCCGAGCAGCTGCGCGCCGACCTGGCCGACGTGACGCCGCAGGTCGGCCACACCCGCCTGGTCTCCACGCTCACCGGGGACTGGGCCGACCCGATCTCCATGGGCGCGGACTACTGGTACGACAACCTGCGTCGGACGGTGCTCTTCGACACGGCGGTGCGGGTGGCCGTCGCCGCCGGGCACACCACGTTCGTGGAGATCAGCCCGCACCCCGTGCTGACGATGCCAGTCACGGCGATCCTCGACGACACCGGCGTCACCGGTAACACCCTGGGCAGCCTGCGTCGCGACGACGACGACGCGACCCGGCTGCTGACCAACCTCGCCGCGGCGCACGCCATCGGCCTGCCCGTCGACCTGACGAAGGTCCTGCCCGCCGCGCCCACCGTCGACCTGCCCACGTACGCCTTCGACCACCACCGGTACTGGCCCGCCCCGCCGGCCTTCCTCGCCGCGCCCGACGGCGAGCCGGACCTCGACCGGTGGCGCTACCGGGTCACCTGGCAGGCCGTGCCCGACCTGCCGCTGACCTGGCTCGCCGGCACCTGGCTCGTCCCGGTGCCCGCGGCGCTGGCCGGGGACCCCCTGGTCGCCGACGTGCTGTCGGCGCTCGGCAACTTCGGCGCGGACGTCGTACCCGTGGAACTGGACGCCACCGACGACCCGGCGGCGCTGGCCGAACCGCTGCGCGCCGCGCTCGCCGGCCCGGACGGACCCGTCGCCGTGCTCTCCCTGCTGGGCCTGGACGAGCGGGCGCACCCGGAGCACCCGGCGACCTCGCTGGCCGTCTCGGGCACCGCCCTGCTGGTGCAGGCGCTCGGGGCGCTCGGCGTCGAGGCGCCGCTGTGGTGCGCGACCCGGGGAGCCGTCGCGGTCAGCGCCGACGACCCGGCGCCGAGCCCCGTGGCCGCCGCCGTCTGGGGGCTCGGCCGCGCGGTCGCCCTCGAACACCCCGCCCGCTGGGGCGGCCTGCTCGACCTGCCGCACACCCTCGACGCGCAGGCCGGCGCCCTGCTCTGCGCGGCGCTCGGCGCCAACGGCGAGGACCAGTTCGGCGGTGGCGCCGACCAGTTCGGCGACGACGACGGCGCGGAGCAGTTCGGCGGCGACGAGGACCAGCTCGCCGTGCGCGGGTCCGGGGTCTTCGTCCGCCGGCTCACCCGGCTCACCGAACCCGAGCCGACCGCGTCCGGCGACGCCGTCGACGACACCTGGCGGATGCGCGGCACCGTGCTGATCACCGGCGGCACCGGCGGGCTGGGCGGGCACCTGGCCCGCTGGGCGGCCCGCACCGGCGCCGCGCACGTCCTGCTGGCCAGCCGGCGCGGCCCGGACGCCCCGGGTGCCGCCGAGCTGGAGGCGGAGCTGACCGACCTCGGCGTACGGGTCACCGTGGCCCGCTGCGACGTCGCCGACCGGGCGCAGGTGGCCGACCTGCTGGCCGCCGTACCCGCCGACGCCCCGGTGACCGCCGTGCTGCACACCGCCGCCGTCCTCGACGACGGGATCGTCGACACCGTCACCCCGCAGCGCCTGCACACCGTCGCCGCGCCCAAGTGCGCCGCTGCCGTCCACCTGGACGAGCTGACCCGGGACCTCGACCTGGACGCCTTCGTGCTCTTCTCCTCGGTCGCCGGCACCACCGGCAACGCCGGGCAGGGCGCGTACGGGGCGGCGAACGCGTTCCTCGACGCCCTCGCCGAGCGGCGCCGGGCCGAGGGCCTGCCCGCACTCTCGGTGGCCTGGGGCGCGTGGAGCGGGGCCGGCCTGCCCGCCGACAACGAACGCGCCCAGCAGCGACTGCGCCGGGGCGGCATGCTCGGCATGGACCCGGACCTGGCCGTCGAGGCCCTCGCCCGGGCGCTGCGGCGCGGCGAGGCCACGACCCTGATCGCCGACATCGACTGGGCCCGGTTCGCCCCCGCGTTCACCCTGGTCCGGCCCAGCCCGCTGATCGGCGACCTCGCCGAGGTGCGCGAGGCGACGCGGCCGGACCCGCAGGAGGCCGCCGAGGAGGCGACGGACGTACCGTCGGCCCTGGCGCGGCGGCTCGCCGGGCTCGCCGCGGCGGAGCGCGCCGCGACGCTGCTGGAGCTGGTCCGCCAGTGCGCGGCGACCGCGCTCGGCTACGGCGCGGCCGACGACATCCCGGCCACCCTGCCCTTCCGCGACCTCGGCCTGGACTCGCTGACCGCCGTGGACATGCGCAACTTCCTGGCCACCGCCACCGACCTGCGGCTGCCCGCGACGCTCGCCTTCGACTACCCGAACCCGACGGCGCTCGCCGCGCACCTCGACGAACTGCTCACCGGGGCCACCCCGGACGTGGCCACCCCCGCCCCGGCCGCGCCGGCCGACGACGACGAGCCGATCGCCATCGTGGCGATGAGCTGCCGCCTGCCCGGCGGGGCGGACACCCCGGAGCAGCTGTGGCAGCTCCTCGCCGGCGGCGGCGACGCGATCGGCGAGTTCCCCACCGACCGGGGCTGGGACCTCGACCGGCTCTTCGACTCCGACCCGGAGAAGGAGGGCACCAGCTACGCCCGCGAGGGCGGATTCGTCACCGGGGCCGCCGACTTCGACGCCGGCTTCTTCGGCATCAGCCCCCGCGAGGCCCTGGCCATGGACCCGCAGCAGCGGCTCCTGCTGGAGGCGTCCTGGGAGGCGATCGAGCGGGCCGGGATCGACCCGCACGCGCTGCGCGGCAGCCCCACCGGCGTCTTCGTCGGCACCAACTACCAGGACTACCGGAACCTGATGTTCAGCGCCGAGGGCGCCGAGGGGCACCTGATGACCGGCAACGCCGGCAGCGTGCTCTCCGGCCGGGTGTCGTACACCCTCGGGCTGGAGGGGCCCGCCGTCTCGGTCGACACCGCCTGCTCGTCGTCGCTGGTCGCGCTGCACTGGGCCTGCCAGGCGCTGCGCCGCTCGGAGTGCTCCCTCGCCCTGGTCGGCGGCGTCACCGTCATGTCCACCCCCGGGGTGTTCGTCGGCTTCAGCCGGCAGCGGGGGCTCGCCCCGGACAGCCGGGTCAAGGCGTTCGCCTCCGCCGCCGACGGCACCAGCTGGGGCGAGGGCCTCGGCCTGCTGCTCGTCGAGCGGCTCTCCGACGCCCGCCGCAACGGCCACCCCGTGCTCGCCGTGATCAAGGGCAGCGCCGTCAACCAGGACGGCGCCTCCAACGGCCTGACCGCTCCGAACGGGCCGTCGCAGCAGCGGGTGATCCGGCAGGCGCTCGCCAACGCCGGCCTCACCCCGGCCGACGTGGACGCCGTCGAGGCGCACGGCACCGGCACCAAGCTCGGCGACCCCATCGAGGCGCAGGCCCTGCTCGCCACGTACGGCCAGCGGCCCGCCGACCAGCCGCTCTGGCTCGGCTCGATCAAGTCCAACATCGGGCACACGCAGGCCGCCGCCGGCGTCGCCGGGATCATCAAGATGGTGCTGGCGCTGCGGCACGGCTACCTGCCGCAGACCCTGCACGTCGACGAACCGACCGACCAGGTGGACTGGTCCGTCGGCGCGGTCGAGCTGCTCGGCGAGGGCCGCCCCTGGCCGGTCACCGACCACCCGCGCCGCGCGGCCGTCTCCTCGTTCGGCATCAGCGGCACCAACGCGCACACCATCCTGGAGCAGGCCCCGGAGCCGGCCGTCGTCGAGCCGCCGACGGGGGAGCCGGCCGGGCTGCCGGTGGTGCCGGTGCTGCTGTCGGGACGTACGGCGGTCGCGCTGGCCGCCCAGGCGGACCGCTGGGCCGAGCAGCTCACCGGGCTGGAGGCCCCCCGGACGGTCGACGTGGGCTGGTCGTCGGCGGTCTCCCGGGCCACCCTGGAGCACCGGGCCGTCGTGCTGGCCACCGACCGGATCGCGCTGGGCGCCGGGCTGCGCGCCCTCGGCGCCGGTGAGGACTCGCCGCTGGTGGTCACCGGCGTGGCCGCGTCCCGGCCGAAGGTGGCGTACCTGTTCTCCGGGCAGGGGGCGCAGCGGGCCGGGATGGGTCGCGAGCTGGCCGAGGCGTTCCCGGTCTTCGCCGCCGCGCTCGACGAGGCCTGCGGCGCACTCGACCCGCACCTGCCCCGCCCGCTGAAGCCGCTGCTCTTCGCCGAGCCGGACACCCCCGAGGCCGAGGCGCTGGACCGGACCGAGTTCACCCAGCCGGCGCTCTTCGCCGTGGAGGTGGCGCTGTTCCGGCTGTTCGAGGCGTGGGGGGTGCGCCCCGACGCGGTCGCCGGGCACTCCATCGGCGAGTTCGCCGCGGCCCACGCCGCCGGGGTGCTCTCCCTGGCCGACGCCGCCGAGCTGGTCGCCGCCCGGGGCCGGCTGATGCAGGCGCTGCCGGCCGGCGGGGCGATGCTCGCCATCGCCACCACCGAGGCCGAGGTGACCGCCGGGCTCGGCGACCGCGCCGACCGGGTCTCCGTCGCCGCCGTCAACGGTCCCGCCGCCGTCGTGGTGTCCGGGGCCGGCGACGCAGTCGAGGAACTGGCCGCCGAGTGGACCGCGCGGGGCGTCCGGATCCGGCGGCTGACGGTCAGCCACGCGTTCCACAGCCCGCTGATGGAACCGGTGCTCGACGACCTCGCCGCCGTCGCCGGACGGCTGCGGTACCAGGACCCGACCATTCCGATGATCTCCACCGTCACCGGCGCGCCGGTCGACGCGGCGGAGATCGGCACGCCGGAGTACTGGGTGCGGCACGCCCGCGACGCCGTGCGCTTCGCCGACGCCGTCGAGGCGCTGCGGGAGCGCAACGTCACCGGCTACGTCGAGATCGGCCCGGACGGGGTGCTCACCGCCCTCGCCCAGGCCGTCCTGGCCGAGGACGCCCCGAGCGGCGGCCGGGCCCCGCTGGTCGTACCCGCCCTGCGCCGGGACCGCTCCGAGCCGACCACCCTGCTGCGGGCGGTCGCCGCGCTGCACACCCACGGCGTCTCCCCGGACTGGTTCGCCCTCTACGCGGGCACCGGCGCGCAGCGGGTCGACCTGCCCACCTACACGTTCGACCGGCAGCGCTACTGGCCGGAGCCGCCGCCGTGGGCCAGCCTGGCGGCCGAGGACGACCGCACCGACGTCGAGCGCCGCTTCTGGGCGGCCGTCGAGGCCGAGGACCTCGAGTCGCTGGCCCGCGACCTGGACGTGGACCGCGACCAGCCGTTCGGGACGGTGCTGCCCGCGCTCTCCGCGTGGCGGCGGCGCGGCCGGGAACGGTCCCTGGTCGACGGCAGCCGGTACCGGGTCGTCTGGGAGCCCATCGAGGAGACCCCGGAGGAGCAGGACCCCGGCCGCTGGCTGGTGCTGCTGCCCGCCGACAAGGCCGACGACCCCGACCTGAACTCCTGCACCTGGGCCCTGGGCACCGACGTGACCATCGTGCCCGTGGACACCGGCGCCGACCCCGACGAGCTGTGCGGCGGGTTCGCCGACGTGCTCACCGAGGCACTCGGCGAGGACGGGGGGCCGCTGTCGATCCTCTCCTTCCTCGGCCTGGACGACGCCCCGCACGCCGAGCACCCGACGCTGCCGCGTGGCCTCGCCGCGACCGTGCACCTGCTCCAGCAGCTCGTCGACCTCGACGCCCCGGCCCGGCTCTGGTCCGTCACCCAGGGCGCCGTCGGGGTCGGCGACGGCGACGTCCCGGCCAACCCGCGGCAGGCGATGCTGTGGGGCCTGGGCCGGGTGGCCGCGCTGGAACAGCCCGCCCGCTGGGCCGGTCTGGTCGACCTGCCCACCGACCTCGAGCCCTGGACGGCGATGCGGCTCGGCGGCATCCTCACCGGCGGCGGCGTGGAGGACCAGCTCGCCGTCCGCGAGTCCGGGGTGCTGGTGCGGCGGCTCGTCCCGGCCGTCACCGACGGGGACCCCGCGCCGTGGCAGCCCCGGGGCACGGTGCTGATCACCGGCGGCACCGGCGCGCTCGGCGGGCACGTGGCCCGCTGGGTGGCCGGCGCCGGCGCGGAACGGGTGGTGCTGACCAGCCGGCGCGGCACCGACACCCCCGGCGCCGCCGAGCTGCTCGCCGAGCTGACCGGCCTCGGGGTGGACTGCCGGGTCGCCCGCTGCGACGCCGCCGACCGGAACGCGGTGGCCGAGCTCCTGGCCGACCTCGGGCGGGAGGGCCCGCCGCTGCGCGCGGTGGTGCACGCCGCGGGGGTCAGCGAGGTGGTGCCGCTGGCCGACACCACCCTGGAGGACCTGGCGTACGTCATCGCCCCGAAGCTGTCCGGCGCCGAGCACCTCGACGAGCTGCTCGACGGCGTCGACCTGGACGCGTTCGTGCTCTTCTCGTCCATCTCGGCGGTGTGGGGCAGCGGCGGGCAGGGCGCGTACGCGGCAGGCAACGCCTACCTGGACGCGCTCGCCGAGCGGCGCCGGGGCCGGGGCCTGGCGGCCACCTCCGTCGCGTGGGGGCCGTGGACCGAGTCCGGCATGTACACCGAGGGGGCGGCGGAGCAGCTGCGCCGCCGCGGCCTGCGGGTGATGCCGCCCGGCGTGGCGATGGCCGGGCTGCGGCACGCCCTGGCCGTCGGCGACACCTGCGTCACCGTCGCCGACGTCGAGTGGGCCACCTTCGCGCCGCTGTTCACCTCGCTGCGGCCCAGCCCGCTGCTGGCCGACCTGCCGGCCGTACGCGAGCTGGCCGTCACCCCCGCCGACGCGCCGGACGCCTCCGCGCCCGTCGCCCGGGACCTGCTCGCCGAGTTGCGGGCGCTGCCCGGCGACGAGCGGCGGGCCGCGCTGCTGGAGATGGTGCGCGTCGACGCGGCGAAGGTGCTCGGCCACTCCTCCGGCGACGTGATCGAGACGGACCGGGGCTTCCTGGACCTCGGCTTCGACTCGCTCACCGCCGTGGAGCTGCGCAACCTGCTCACCGCGGCCACCGGGCACGACCTGCCCACCACGGTCGTCTTCGACTACCCGACGCCGGCCGGCCTGGCCGACCACCTGTACGAGGAGCTCTTCGCCGACGGCGACGGGGAGTTCGGCGAGGACGGCGACGAGGGGTCGGTCCGCCGGGCCCTCGCCGCGATCCCGCTGGACGAGCTGCGGCGGACGGGTCTGCTCGACCAGCTGCTCCAGCTGGCCCGCACGAGCGCCGCTCCGCCGGCCGTGGCGCCCGCCGCCCCGGCCGCGCCCGAGGCGCAGATCCACGAACTCGACGTCGCGGGCCTGGTCCGGATGGCCCTGGAAGGCTCCGACTCGTGACCCGGCCGGCCCTGAGGAGCCCCCGATGAGTGTTTCACTGGACGAGGTCGTCGGCGCGCTGCGCGCGTCCCTGCTCGACAACCAGAAGCTCAAGCAGCAGAACCAGCAGCTCACCGCCGCGCTCAGCGAGCCGGTGGCGATCATCGGCATGAGCTGCCGGTTCCCCGGCGGCGTCGGGTCGCCGGAGCAGTTGTGGGACCTGGTGGCCGACGGCACCGACGCGATGTCGGCGTTCCCCGACGACCGGGGCTGGGACCTGGGGGCGCTCTACGACCCCGATCCCGACCCGGACAGCCGGGGCACGTCGTACGTGCGGGAGGGTGGGTTCCTCTACTCCGCCGGGAACTTCGACCCCGCCTTCTTCGGCATCAGTCCCCGCGAGGCCCTCGCGATGGACCCGCAGCAGCGGCTGCTGCTGGAGACCGCCTGGGAGGCGTTCGAGCGGGCCGGCATCGACCCGACCACGCTGCGCGGCGCACCCACCGGCGTGTACGCGGCGACCAGCAGCCAGGGCGACTATGCCGCGCTGCTCACCGGGGTCAGCGGCGGCGTCGAGGGCTACCTCGGCACCGGTAGCGCCGCCGCCGTGGCCAGCGGCCGGATCTCGTACGCCCTGGGACTGGAGGGGCCGGCGGTCACCGTGGACACCGCCTGCAGTTCGTCCCTGGTCGCGCTGCACCTCGCCTGCCAGGCGCTGCGGCTGGGCGAGTGCACCATGGCGCTGGTCGGCGGGGTGTCGGTGATGGCCACCCCGACCGTCTTCGTGGAGTTCTCCCGCCAGCGCGGCCTGTCCATCGACGGCCGGTGCAAGTCGTTCGCCGCCGCCGCCGACGGCACCGGCTGGTCCGAGGGGGCCGGCATGCTGCTGGTCGAGCGGCTCTCCGACGCCCGCCGCAACGGCCACCCGGTCCTCGCCGTGGTGCGCGGCAGCGCGGTCAACCAGGACGGGGCCAGCAGCGGGCTGACCGCCCCGAACGGCCCGTCCCAGCGGCGGGTGATCCGGCAGGCCCTGACCAACGCGGGGCTGACCGCCGACCAGGTGGACGTCGTCGAGGCGCACGGCACCGGCACGACGCTCGGCGACCCCATCGAGGCGCAGGCGTTGCTGGCCACGTACGGGAAGGACCGCCGCGCCGACCGGCCGTTGTGGCTGGGGTCGGTGAAGTCGAACATCGGGCACACCCAGGCCGCCGCCGGTGTGGCCGGGGTGATGAAGATGGTCCTGGCGATGCGGCACGGGGTGCTGCCGCCCACCCTGCACGTGGACGAGCCCACCCCGCACGTCGACTGGTCGGCGGGGGCGGTGTCCCTGCTGACCGGGGCGGAGCCCTGGCCGGAGACCGGGCAGCCGCGCCGGGCCGGGGTCTCCGCGTTCGGGATCAGCGGCACCAACGCGCACGTCATCATCGAGCAGGCCGCCGAAGCGGACACCGACGACACCCGGCCGGCCGGTACGCCCGCCCCGCCGACCCCCTGGATCGTCTCCGCCCGCTCCGCGCCGGCCCTGGCCGGGCAGGCCCGGCGGCTGCTGGACCACCTGGCCGACCACCCCGACCTGGCCCCGGCCGACGTGGCGTACTCGCTGGTCACCACCCGCGCGGCCCTGCCGCACCGGGCAGCGGTGATCGGCGAGGACCGCGACGCGCTGCTGGCCGGCCTGCGCGCGGTCGCCGAGGAGCGCAACACGTCCGGCGTGGTACGCGGCGTGGCCCGCCCGGCCGGCAAGGTCGCCTTCCTCTTCACCGGCCAGGGCGCCCAGCGCCTGGGCATGGGCGCCGAGCTGTGCCGCCGGTTCCCGGTGTTCGCCGCCGCCTTCGACGAGGTCGCTGGGGAACTGGACCGGCACCTGAGCCGGCCGCTGCGGGAGGTGGTCTTCGCCGATCCCGACTCGCCCGAGGCGGCGCTGCTGGACCGTACCGAGTTCACCCAGCCGGCACTGTTCGCCTACGAGGTCGCCGCCTACCGGCTGGTCACGGCGTGGGGGCTGCGCCCGCAGCACCTGCTCGGCCACTCGGTCGGCGAGCTGGCCGCGGCGCACGTCGCCGGCGTGCTGTCGCTGGTCGACGCCGCGGCCCTGGTGGTCGCCCGGGGTCGGCTGATGCAGCAGCTGCCGCCCGGCGGGGCGATGCTGGCGGTGCGGGCGTCGGAGGCCGACGTGACGCCGCTGCTCGACGAGCGGGTGTCGCTGGCCGCCGTGAACGGCCCCCGGTCGGTGGTGCTCTCCGGCGACGAGGAGGCCGTGCTCGCAGCCGGTGCGCGGCTGGCCGCCGAGGGCCGACGGTCCCGCCGGCTGCGGGTCAGCCACGCCTTCCACTCGGCCCGGATGGACGGCATGCTGGCCGACTTCCGGGTCGTCGCGGAGAAGGTCACCTGGCATCCGCCGACGCTGCCGGTCGTCTCCGACCGCACCGGCGAGCCGCTCACCGCCGCCCAGGCCACCGACCCGGGCTACTGGGTCGACCACGTCCGGGACACCGTCCGCTTCCACGAGGGCGTCGCCACCCTGGCCGCCGCCGGCGTGGGGACCTTCCTGGAGCTCGGCCCCGACGGCGCCCTGACCGCGCTGGCCCGCGAGTGCCTGCCCGACGTCGAGCCGGCGGCCTTCGTGCCGCTCGGCCGCCGGGACCAGCCCGAGCCGGCCAGCCTGCTCGCCGCGCTCGCCGCCGTCGACCTGCGCGGCGCCGGGGTGGACTGGCCGGCCCTCTTCGCCGGCAGCGACGCCATGCGCGTCGAGCTGCCCACCTACGCCTTCCACCACGAGCGGTACTGGCCGGATCCGCCCGCCGTCGACCTCCGTCAGCCCGCCGCGCCGAGCGACGACGAGGAGTTCTGGGCCGCCGTGACCCAGGACCGGCCGGCCGCGCTGGCCGCCGCGCTCGGCCTGGACGCCGACCGGCAGGAGGCGCTCGCCGAACTGCTGCCCGCCCTGGCGTCGTACCGGGACCGGCGGCGCCGCGGCTCCGCCCTGGACGGCCTGCGGTACCGCGCCGACTGGGTCCGCGTCGCCGCGCCCTCCGGCACCGCGACGACCGGCGGATGCCTGGTGGTGGCCGGGACGCGGACCGACGCCACGGGCGTGCTGGCCGCACTGCGCGCCGAGGGACTGGACCCGGTGCTCGTGACCGTGGGCGACGACCCGGACGAGATCGCCCGGGCCGTCGAGCACACCGGGGGCATCCCGTCGGTCGTGGTCTCGCTGCTGGCGGCGGGGGCCACGGGGACGGTCGCGCTGGCCGGGACGGCCGCGCTCGTCCGGGCCCTCGCCGGCGCCGGGGGCAGCGCGCCGGTGTGGACCGTGACCCGGGGCGCGGTGGCCGTCGACGCCGACGATGCCGCGCCCGGCGTCGCCGGCGCGTACCTCTGGGGCCTGGGTCGGGTGCTGGCGTTGGAACAGCCGCGCCTCTGGGGCGGGCTGGTCGACCTGCCCGCGGAGCCGGACGACGCCGCGCTCGCCGCGCTCGCCCGGCTCGTCGCGGCCGGCGGCGACGAGGACCAGCTGGCGGTGCGTTCCGGCGGGGTGTACGCGCGGCGGCTGTCGCGCGCCCCGGCCGGCACCGCCGCCGACGCGGACTGGCGGCCCCGGGGTGCGGTCCTGGTGCACGGGGCCGCGGCGGTGCGCACCCCGCACCTGCTGCGGTGGCTCGCCGACCGTGGCGCCACCCATCTCGTCCTCGCCGGTCCCGGGGCGCCCGCCGGGACGATCGGCCGGGACGTCGCGGTCACCGTCGTCGACGATCTCGACGGGCTGCCCGAGGCGCTGGACCGGCTGGCCGACGCCGGGACCGTGGTCCGCACCGTCCTGCACGTCGCCGACTCCGACGGGGCCGGCGAACCGGTCGCGGCGCTGGACCCGCGCGACCTGGCCGACGCCGTGGCCGCCCGTACCGCCGGGGTGGAGCTGCTCGACCGGGCCTGCGCCGGCCGGCCGATCGACGAGTTCGTGGTCTTCACCTCCACGGCCGCCGTCTGGGGCAGCGGGGGAGCGGCAGTCGCCGCCGCCGCCGGCGCCGGGCTGGAGGCGCTGGCCGCCGGCCGGCGCGCCGCCGGCCGCCCGGCCACCGTCGTCGCGTGGGTGCCCTGGGCCGACGAGGTCACCGACCCGGCACAGCTGCGCCGCCGGGGGGTCCGTCCGCTCCCCGCCGAACTGGCCGTGTCCGCGTTGCAGCAGGCCGTGGGCCGCGGCGACGACCAGCTCGCGGTCGCCGACCTCGACTGGCCGGCGTTCGTGCCGGCCTTCACCGCCGTACGGCCCGCACCGCTGCTGCGCGGCGTGCCCGAGGCGGCGGCAGCCGCGGACCGGGACGCCGGCCCCGGTGGCGAGGTGACCGATCCGGCCCGGGCCTTCCGGGACCGGCTGGCCGGCACCCCGGCCGGCGATCGGCACGGGATCCTGCTGGATCTGGTCCGCGCGCGCGTGGCCACGGTGCTCGGGCACGCTTCGCCCGGGGCGGTCGAGGCCGACCGGGACTTCCTGGAGCTCGGCTTCGACTCGCTGACCGCACTGGAGCTGCGCGACGCGCTGTGCCAGGAGACCGGGGCGGAGCTGTCGGCCACCCTGCTCTTCGACCATCCGACCCCTACGGCGCTCGCCCGCCACCTGCTCGGTCAGCTCGGCGGCGCGGACGCGGCCGGGGACGGCGCGGACGACGCCGGGGGACCCGCTGCGGAGAGTTCCGGCGGCGGACTGCTCGGCGGGCTGTTCAACCAGCCGAAGGCGCGCGAGGATCCCGCCGGGTACGCCGAGCTCCTGGTCAAGCTCGCGCAGTTCCGGCCCAGCTTCAGCGAGCCGGCGCAGCTCACCCGCCCGGCCGGCATCCTGCGGCTGGCCGAGGGCAGCGCCGCGGCGCAGCTGGTGTGCTGCTGCACCATGTCCCTGCTCTCCGGCGCACACGAGTACGCCCGGCTCGCCGCCGGCTTCCGGGGGGTGCGCAACGTCTGGGCCCTGCCCAACCCCGGGTTCGGCGTGGGCGAGGAGCTGCCCGCCGACCTCGACGCCCTGCTGCGGGTGCACGCCGACACGGTGCTGCGCGCCGTCGGCGCCGGCCCGTTCGTGCTGGCCGGTCACTCGGGTGGCGCGATGGTGGCCAACCTGCTCGCCGGCGAGCTGGAACGCCAGGGCCGCTCGCCGGACGCGGTGGTGCTGATGGACACCTACCCGGCGAACAGCGAGGTGCTCGGCGGGTGGGTGCCGCAGCTGCTCGACGGGATGATCGACCGGGAGACCGCGTACACGCCGATGGACGACTGGCGGACGACCGCGTGGGCCGGCTACCTGCCCCTGTTCCTGGACTGGCAGCCGTCCGAGATGGCGGCGCCGACCCTGCTGGTCCGGGCCAGCGAGCCGTTGGGGGAGTGGACGGGCGAGGAGGGCGGCTGGCGGTCCCGCTGGCCCTACCCGCACGAGGTGGCGGACGCGGCCGGTGACCACTTCAGCATGGTCGCCGACCGGGGGCCGGAACTCGCCGGCACGCTCCAGCGGTGGCTGGCCGCGCGGGGCCTGTGACCGTTCCCGCCCCTGGCGTGCCCCTAGCGCCCCCTATCGGCGCACACACATCTATCGAACCGACGTTGCAGGACGGAGCATGACGACGTGGACGAGGCAGTGGTGGTCACGGAGCTGGTCAAGCGGTACCAGCCCAACATGCCACCGGCGGTGGACGGGCTGAGTTTCTCCGTCGCCGCCGGTGAGGTCTTCGGCCTGCTCGGGCCGAACGGGGCGGGCAAGACGACGACGATCGGGGTGCTGACCACTCGGGTGCGGGCCACCTCGGGCCGGGCCCGGGTGTGTGGCGCGGACGTGATCGGCGCGCCCGCTGTCGCGCGGCAGTTGCTGGCGGTCGTACCGCAGCGGGTGAACCTGGACCGGGCGCTGACCGTCCGGCAGAACCTGCTGTTCCACGCGGCGTACCACCGCGTGCCCCGGGCGGAGCGCATCCGGCGGGCGGACGAGCTGCTGGACCAGATGGGGCTCAAGGACTTCGCGAACCACCGTACCGACTTCCTGTCCGGCGGCCTCGCCCAGCGCACGATGATCGCCCGCGCGCTGATGCACTCGCCCCGGGTGCTCTTCCTCGACGAGCCGTCCGCGGGCCTCGACCCGCAGTCCCGGCTCTTCGTGCACGACCGGATCGCCGAGCTGAAGCGGGCCGGAGTGACCGTGGTGGTCACCACGCACGACATGGACGAGGCGGAGAAGCTCTGCGACCGCGTCGGCATCGTCGACCACGGCAAGCTGCTCACCATGGACACCCCGTCCGCGCTGACCCGTACGCTGCCGGGCAGCAGCACCCTGACCCTCGTGGTGACCCCCGGCGCCCCCGCCGAGGAGGTGCGGGCCGCGCTCGACGCGATCCCGGACGTGGAGCAGGTGGAACACTTCAAGGTGGCCGCCCCGACGCCCGTCGCCGCGCCGGCGTTCCCCGGCATGCCGGCGATGCCGGTGCCCGCGCCGGCCCCCGACGCGCCCGTCGACCCGGACGCCCCGCTCTCCTTCCGGGTCTACACCAGCGGCCAGCCGGCCAACGCCATCCCGATGGCGATGAAGATCCTCGCCGACCTGGGCTGCGAGGTTCGTGACCTGAACATCGGCCAGCCCAGCCTGGAAGATGTCTTCATCCACCTGACCGGAAGGGAACTTCGGTGAGCGTCGCCGCCCCCGCCCCCCCGTCCGCGCCCTCGACGGCCGCGGCGCCGCCGCCGGTGAGCGCGCTGGACCAGTTCGCCACGTTCCGCGCGGTGCTCTCGCGGGACCTGTTCGTCACCGGCCGGGAGCTGGTCGGCTTCCTGCTCCAGGTCTTCATCCAGCCGCTGTTCATGCTGCTGATCTTCGGCAAGGTGCTCAGCGACCTGGGCTACGCCAGCGACGACTTCTCCAACGTGCTGCTGCCCGGCGTCATCGCGCTGAACGCCTTCCTGATCGGGCTGGAGAACACCGCGCTGCCGATGATGATGGACTTCTCCTTCACCCGGGAGATCGAGGACCGCCTCCTGTCGCCCATGGCGATCCCGCTGGTGGCCCTGGAGAAGATCGTCTTCGGCGGCATCCGCGGCCTGATCGCCGGCGTGGTGCTGATCCCGGTCGGCATGCTCATGCTCGGTGTCACCTGGCCCTGGGCTGTCGTGCTCAAGGTGATCGGGGTGTTGGCGATCGGCGCGCTGGTCGGCGCGGCGGTCGGCCTCGCCTTCGGCACGCTGGTGCCGACGCAGCACATCCAGATCATGTTCACCGTGGTGATGACCCCGATCATGTTCACCGGCGCGACCCAGTTCCCGCTGCTCGGCCTGGACTCGCTGCGCTGGTACCAGGTGATCTGCTCGCTGAACCCGCTCACCTACATCAGCGAGGGGACCCGGTCGCTCGTCGGTCCGCCGGGGGTCGAGTCGCTGCCGCTCTGGCTGTGCATGTGCGTCCTCGCCGGGGTCTTCGTGGTGTTCTCGATGATCGGCATGCGTGGCTTCATGCGCCGCGCCATGGACTAGCTCGACAGGATCCGAACCGCCGATGGCCCGAGCCGCTCCTGCGGCCCGGGCCATCGGCGTCGGTGTCGCCGGTGACACCTCGGCCCGTCCCGCCCGCCGGATCGCACGAGTCGAACCCAGCCGGCCGGGACGGGCGTCCCGGTCGCCCCATTCCGTAGTCACCCGAATACACGCCATTTACCAGCGCAAATGCAGATCAGGTCACTCCATCGGGGAGGATGGAGAAAACAATTCACCTCTCCGCTGGGCGTCGCCAGGTCAGCCGTGGCAGGCTGTACGGACGGCGGCAGTTCACCCTTTCGGCTGTCTTGGAGTGGCAACCATCCCATCCGGGCTCCGCCGAACGTCGCCACACCGACGAACGTCGGTGCCGGCCCGGCCGCAGACCGAACGGCTCCACGAACAGCCACCGGTGCGGCGTACTCCAAGGGTCGGACGGCGCGGGTCGCCGCACAGGCGGGAAGGAGTGACGGACTGTGGACATGACCGGAAACGACCGTGGCCGGGCGGTACTCGTCGTCGCCTACAACAGCGCGGGGATGTTCAACCCGCTGCTCAGCATCGTGGGCGAGTTGAAGGCCCGGGGCGTCGGGAACGTCTGGTTCGCATCGACCGAGGATCGCCGGGGGGACGTCGAGGGACTGCGCGGGCCGGGCGAGGTCTCGTTCGTCTCGCTCGGCCCGGCCCGGCCGCAGTCGTCACCGGACACCTGGGACGACGCGACGTACCGGCTGCTGACCACCGGCGACCGGGCGACCAGCTTCGCCCGGTACCTCGACGTCAGCACCGACTACGACCACGTGCGGCAGCTCCACCGGCGCTGCCTCCAGGTCATCGACGAGGTCGGGCCGGTGGTGGCCGTGATCGACAGCCTCGCCAGCTGGGCGATGGACGCGGCGCAGACCCGGCAGCTGCCCTACGTGGTCAGCATCTCGCTGCCGCCGTCCAACTTCTTCCAGGAGCAGCTGCCGACGCGCTACCCCGCCCCGTTCTCGGGGCTGCCGGAGCGGATGACGCCCCGGCAGCAGGCGGCCAACGTCGGCTTCCGCAACCGGCTGGTGCGGGCACTGATGGAGCCGGAGCGGCTGCGGCGCAGCCTCGCGGCCGTGGCCGCCCGGAAGGCGGCCGGCATCCACAACCCGGAGATGCGCCCGGCCGGCTACGTCGAGGCCGCCGAGGCGCTCATGGCGTACACGGTCTTCGGCTTCGAGTACCCGTTCGCGACCGCCCCGGAGAAGCTGCGGATGCTCGGTCCCGTCGTGCCCCGGGAACTGCCGCCGGCCGACGGCGACGACGAGCTGACCCGATGGCTCGACGCGCACCCCTCGGTGGTCTACGTCGGCTTCGGCACCATCATGCGTCTGTCGCGCGGCCAGGTGGACGCGATCGTCGAGATCGCCGACCGGCTCGGGCCCGAGCACGCCGTGCTGTGGAAGGTGCCCGCGCGCCAGCAGCACCTCCTCCCGCCGGCGCAGCGGCTGCCGGGCAACCTGCGGGTGGAGGCGTGGGTGCCGTCGCAGCACCGGGTGCTGGCCCACCCGCACGTGCGGGTCTTCTTCAACCACGGCGCCGCCAACGCCATCCACGAGGCGGTCCACTTCGCCGTGCCGCAGCTGGTGATGCCGTTCTGGCTGGACTGCCCCGACGGGGCGGTACGCGCGGTCGACAGCGGGGTGGCCCTGGCCGTCGAGCGCGCCGACTCGCCGAACGTCGAGGACGTCCTCGCCAAGCTCGCGCGGCTGCTGGGCGAGGAGACGTTCCGGGCGCGGGCGCAGCTGTGGAGCCGGCGGATGCGGCAGGCCGGCGGGGTCACCGCCGCCGCCGACCTCGTGCTGGAACACCGCGACGAGGCGGTGGCCCGTCGTACCGTCGGGCTGGCCGTCGGCTGACCTTCCGGTCGCCGTACGCGTCGCAGGGGCGCGGTGGGACACCCCCACCGCGCCCCTGCGACGCCCGTCAGGACGCGGCGCCCTGGGTCTCGTCGGCCAGCGCCTCCGCGTACGCGACGAGCCGGGACGGCAGGTCCGTGCGCCGCTTGACGTCGAGCTTGCGGTAGACCCGGGTCAGGTGCTGCTCCACCGTGCTCACGGTGATGAAGAGCTTGCTGGAGATCTGCCGGTTGGTGTGCCCCTGGGCGGCCAGCGCGGCGACCCGGCGCTCGGCGTCGCTCAGCCCGTCGTCCGGCTCCTGCAACTCGGCGGCGGCCGGGTACGCCGGCAGCCCGCTGCCCGGCTCCCGGCGGATCAGCCGCTGGGCCAGCACCGATGCGCCGCAGTCCTGGGCGAGCTGGTAGGCCCGGCGGACGAGCAGTCGGGCGCGGGCGGAGTCCCCGGCACGTTGGAGCGTCTGGCCGGTGTCGCCGAGGGCCCGGACGAGTTCCAGCCGGTCGCCGCTGGACTGGAGCAGGTTGACCGCTTCGGAGAGCAGCTTGCGCCGGTGGTCCTGGGCGGCGGTGGTGGCGAGCAGCCGGAGCGTCCGGCCCCGGGTGCGGTCGTCGACCCCGTGCGGCACCCGCAGCTGCTCCTGGAGAAGCTGCGTGGCCTGCGTCTTGTTGCCGACGCTGAGCTGCACCCGGGCCAGCTCCAGCCGCCACGGCACCAGCCCGGCCGCGTCGATGCCCCAGGCGCGCATCAGCTCGCCGCACCGGCGCAGGTCGGTGGTGGCGGCGTGCGGCCGGCGTACGGCCAGGTGGTGCCGGGCCCGGGCGGCCAGGTAGTGCAGGCCCAGCGGGGTGCGGAACATGCCGGGCGGGACGGGGTGGGCGAGCCACCGTTCGGCCTCGGAGAACCGGCCCGACTCGGTCGCGCAGGCGACCAACGTGGCCAGGGGACCGGCGATGGCCACCCCCCAGGCCGCGGCGGGCATGTCCTCCAGGGCCGCCCGCGCGTGGTGCTCCGCGCCGGGCAGGTCGCCGACGCGCAACGCCGCCTCCGCCCGGACCGCCCGGATGACGGCCCGCCACACCGGGGCGTGCTGGGTCACCGGCCGGCCGAGCAGCACGTCCCCCCAGACCGTGGCCCGGTCGGACCGACCCGCCCAGAGCAGCGCCAGCAGGGGAGCGGTCAGCAGACCCAGCGCGCCGTCGTCCGTGTGGTGGCGCTGGAGAAGCTGCTCGGCGGTTGCCACGGTGTCGTTGTCCGCGGCCGGCGTCAGCGCGGTGCCGAGCACCGTGACCGCCTGGAGCAGCGGGCTGATCGTGGTCGGCGCGCTCGCCGCCCGGCTCCAGGTGCTCGGGGTCTCCCGCACGGTGGCCAGGTGCTCCGGGTGGGAGAGGGAGACCAGCAGCTGCATCATCCGCAGGCGACCGGCCGTGCCGGCCGAGCCGTGCTCCTCGTCCGTCGGGAAGGCGCTGACCGCCTCGGTGGCCTCGTCCACCCGGCCCTGCCAGAGCAGGTAGGGCACGGCGGACAGGCCCGCGTCGGTGGACCAACCGGCGGCCCGCGCCGTCTCCACCAGCTCGGTCAGCTGCCCGTTCACGGTCAACGGGTTGATCTGCCAGCGGGCGTTCACCAGCATCTCGGTGGTGGCGGTCCGCTGCTGCGCGTCCACCGGGGCGCGGGAGACCAGGCGCAGGCACGCGGCGGCCACGTCGGGCCGGCCCGACGCCAGCGCGTGGCCGGCGGCGTCCTGGAGCACCGGCACCACCCAGGGCGCGCTCGCCGAGCCGGCGGCCACCAGGTGCTCGGCGACCACGCTCGGCTCGGCGCCGTGGTCGTGCAGCACCTCGGCGGCACGCTGGTGCAGGCTCCGCCGTTCGTCGGCCGACATGTCGCCCAGGATCGACCGCAGGATGCGCGGGTGGCGCAGTTGGTCGCCCTCCATCAGGCCCGAGGTGCGCAGCACCCGTACCGCCGGGGCCGTCGACTCGGGCACCACGTCGAGGACGTGGCCGAGCAGGTCGGTCGTCGCGGGCCGGTTGAGCACCGCCAGCGCCTGCGCCACCCGGCGCACGCCCGGCTCGTGCCGGTAGAGGCAACCGAGCACCGCCTGGTCGAACGCGTCGCCGACCGGCGGACCGTACTCGTCGTTCGTCTCCGCGCTGGCCCGTTCCTCGAGCAGCGCCCGGGTGAGCAGCGGATTGCCGCCGGTCATGCGGACGCAGCGTTCCGCCGTCCGTCGGGCGTCGGCGTTGTCGGCCTCGCCGCCGACCAGCCGGGCGACGGCGTCCACGGTCAGCGGCGGCAGGCCGATCCGGGAGAAGTGCGGCTGGCTGAGCAGCTCGGCGCGGAACAGCGGGTGCGGCGGGCGCAGCGTCGAGGCCTCCGCGAGCACGACCATGATCCGGGCGTGGCGCAGCCGGCGGGTCACGTAGAGCAGGCAGTGCAGCGAGGCCGGGTCCGCGTGGTGCACGTCGTCGACGGCGAGGACCAGGGGGCCGGCGGCGGTCAGGTCGAGCAGGGCGGCGAAGAGACCGTGCAGCAGGGGGGCCCAGGCCCGGTCACCGTCGGCCGCCTCAGCGCCGGGCTCGGGCAGCGGTACGGCGAAGGTGGCGTCCCGCATCAGCTTCTCGACCCGGGCCGCGGCCTCCGGCGTGAGCCGTGCACTGTGGAACAGCTGCCCGACCACTCCCAGGTGGAGCCCGCGCTCGGCCCGGGAGCCGGCGGCGCTCATCACCTGCCCGCCGGTGCCCGCCGCCCACTCGCTGAACGACTCCAGCAGGCTCGTCTTGCCGCTGCCCACGGCGCCGGTGACCAGCGCGACGTGTCCGCGCTGCTGGTCCTCACAAGCCCGGAACGCGTGCCGGAGACGGGTCGTCTGCTCCTCTTGCTGCACCAACACCAACGTGTCAGCCCTTCTCCTACGCGGCGCGGGACCGGGAACCCCGGTGTTGCCGACGCCGCCTCCCCCTTGCCGGACAGCCGCCCCTCCACCCGCGTCTTCCGGGTAGGGGTGGAGCGCACCGGGCCGCCGTGCCGGGTGGACCTGGAAATCTTTCGCCGGACCGGGGTTCTCGCCGTACGGTCCGGGTGCTCAGGGGAGTCTGGCACCGGCGTGGGTGTGCGACAACGGGCGCGAGACCCCATCGTTTCGCGCACAAACCTGCGGCCCTGAAACGCATTTAGGGGTTGCGCGAAGTGCCACGAAGGGGTGTCGGACTCGACCCGGCGGGGGAGATGGCGACACGGTGAGGGGCTGGTGTCGGGTGTGCGGCTTGATGGTGTCACATCGGGCTTCGCCACGCACGCCCGATAGCACGCTCAGTGCTGGGGTGTGGACACCCGGCGACGGTCGGCGCAGGTGGCGGCCCGAGCCCATCCTCCACAGTCGACCCCCAACGACCTCCGACGACCGGCGCGAGCCGGAGCGGACGGCGGCGAACGATGGCGGGCGGCGGAAGCCGGAGCGAACGGCGGCGGACGGCCGGCGACGGTCCACGCCGAAGGTGGCCGCGGGTGCCGCTCGACGTGGTCGTGCGGACCTCGCGCGACGGCAGGTCGAACCGGTCCGTGGACAGGCCCAGGAGGCCACGGCCGGCGGTGAGCTGCGGCCGGGACGGCCGGCGGTGCAGGAATGGCGGCCGGGACGGCCGGCGGTGCAGGAATGGCGGCCGGGACGGTCGGCGGTGCAGGAGCGGCGGTCGGCCGGCGAAGGTCAGCGCGGCCGGGGCCCCGCGGGCCGGTGGCCCGGGTCGTCCCTGCCTCGCGGCGGTGGGTCCAGGACCGTCGCGCCGGGTCGGTTCATGCGCAGCCGGGCGGCCAGCTCGCTGCGCGAGTTGACGTCCAGCTTCCGGTAGATCCGGGTCAGCCGCTGCTCGATGGCGCTGACGGTCAGGAAGAGCTTTTCGGCGATCTCGCGGTTGGTGTGGCCCTGGGCGGCCAGGGTGGCCACATTGCACTCCGCGTCGGTCAGTCCCCGGACGACGGCCGTCGCGCCGGCGCCCTCGGCGCCGCCGCTCCTGGCGGAGAGGCCGGGCCGCAGCATCGGGATCCCGCACTCCTCGGCGAGGACCCGGGCCGACCGCGCCGCGACGCGGGCCTGCCGCCGGTCGCCGACCTGCTGGTAGGCCTGACCGAGGTCGGCCAGGTTGTGCGCGAGCTCCATCCGGTCACCGCACTGCCGCAGCAGTCGGACGGCGCTTCGCAGGTGCGGGATCCGGTCCGGCCCGTCCTCCGTGGCGGCCAGGACCCGCAGGGCGGCGGCCCGGTGCCGCACGTGCACGGGCCGCAGCCGGGCCAGCTCTTCGCGGACCAACCTGCCGGCCTGCTGGCGGCGGCCCATCCGGAGCAACGCCCGCGCCGACTCGGTCCGCCACGGGACGAGGCCCGAGAAGTCCAGCCGCCAGCGATTCATCAGCTGCCCGCAGAGCTGGAAGTCGGCCAGGGCGGCCTCCGGGCTTCCCGCGGCGAGGGCGTGCATCCCGCGAGCCTGCAGGTAGTGCAGCCCGATCGGGGTCTCGAACATCGCCGGGGGAACCGGGACCTGGAGGGAGGCTGCCGCCGCGTCGAGCTGGTCCATGAAGGTGAGGGCCCGTACCCGGACGGCGAGCGGTATCCCGATCACCACTCCCCAGCCCTTCTGCGAGAGCTGACCGAGCGCCTCGTCGGCCAGCTTCTCGGCTCGGGGCAGGTCGCCGAGCCGTCCGGCGACGGCTGCCCGGAGGGCCGCGAGCGTCGCCGACGGGGTGGGGTAGCGCGGGGTGGCGGGATTGCGGCCCAGCCGGTCGCACCAGTCGCCGGCCAGGTCCAGCCGGTCGGCGTAGATCATGGCGATGAGTGCGCAGACGGCGGTCCACATGTTCGGTTCGTCGTCCAGCCCGGTGGTCGACAGCGCCCGCTCGGCCTGCTCGACCGCGCTGGCGTCACCGCGGTGGAGCACGGCGGACAGCAGGGTGGCACCCTCGATCCCGCGCTTGACCTTGGCCAGCGTGAGCGGGTCCCGGGCGGCCACGGCGGGTGCGGGGCGGTCGACCATCACGCCGGGGTAGAGGGTCGACATCCAGCCCGTGGTGACGAGCAGTTCGGCGGCGGATCTCGGGTCGACGCTGTCCGCCCGTTCGCTCAGGTGGTTGACGAGATCGACGGCCTTGTCGATCTCGCCGTGCCAGAGCAGGTAGTGGATGGCGCCGGCGGCCTGCTGGCTGCCGAGGTGCCCGGCGCGGATGGCGCTGACGACGCCGACCAGGTGGGGGATCGCGGCCTGCGGGTCGAGACGCCACTCGGCGCGGGCCAGCGCGGAACGGATCCGCGCCCGCAGGCACTCGCCTGCGCAGCTCCGGTGCGCGCGGCGCAGGTAACGCAGCGCGGTCTCCATCTCGCCGTCGCGCAACGCCTGCTCGCCCGCGTCGAGCAGGGTCTGCGCCATCCAGGGCTCGGCCAGCTCGTCGATCCCGACCAGATGCGGCGCGATCCGAGCCGGGTCCGCGCCGTCGTCGTGCAGTAGGCAGGCCGCCTCCAGATGCAGCCGTGCGCGTTCCTCGGCGGTCATGCCGTCGATGACGGCCTGCCTCACCGCCGGATGGCGCAGCCCCTGCTCGGTGATCAGTCCCGCGCTGGTCGAGTCGTCGATGGCACCGAGCGCGGCCCGTGACCGTGCGTCGACGAGGTGGGGCAGCAGGTTGCCGTGCAGCGGCTCGCCGGTCACGGCCAGCACCCGGGCGGCGTTGAGCACCAGCTGGTCGCAGCGGTACAGGCAGCTCAGCACGGCCTCCCGGAACGACTCCCCGGCCACGGGACGGTCGGCGGGCCGGGGCGCGGCCGCCTGGTCCTCGGCGAGCGCCTGCACCAGCAGCGGGTTGCCGCCGCTGATCCGATGGCTCTCCTCGGCGATGGTCCGGGCGACCGGAACGCCGAGTCGCCGGGCGAGTAGTTGGAACGTCCCCTCGGCGGTGAGCAGCGGAAGCCGGATGCGCTGCAGCCGCGCGGGTTGCAGCAGCTCGGCGTGCACGTCGGGCCGCCACGGTCGGGTGCGCGGCGCCTCCGTCAGGATGATCAGCACGGGTAGCCCGGAGATCCGTCGGGCCACGTAGTCGAGGCAACGCAGCGACGGCACGTCGGCGTGGTGGATGTCGTCGACCGCGATGACCAGCGGCCCCTGCGCGGTCATCTCCAGCAGGGCCCCACCGATCGCGGCGGTGGCCAGGGCGGTGTCCTCGTGGTCCGTGTCCTCGGCGTCGGCCCAGGTGAGGGCGCCCGCGTCCAGCAGCCGCCCGAGGCGGGCCCAGAGGTCGGGGTTGCCGGCTCCACTCAACGGCGCCGCCCGCACGAGCTGCCGGACGACCTCCAGCGGGACGGAGCGTTCGGCGCGGGAGGCACTCGCGCCGAGGACACGTGCCCCGGAGTCGCAGGCCCGCCGGGCGAAGGTCTGCAACAGCGTGGTCTTGCCGGAGCCGACCGGGCCGGTCAGCACGGCGACGGTCCGGTTGGTCGGGGAGGCCTCGCTGCGGGACAGGTCCGTCAGCCGGCGTTCCAGCATGCTGAGCAGGCACGACCGCTCGGTCAGCTCCATCGACGCGGCCCCCGGAGGAGCGTGCGGTCCGCGGTCACCGGAGGGGCCGCCCGCCCTGCGCGCCCCTGGAGCTCGACGAAATCGGAGACCGGCAATTCTTGACCCATTCCATTATTAGCAAATATAGACGACCGTCGAGTATGGCCGGCGAACCATCGACCGACTTGACCGGCTGGCGACTCCGGGTCGCGCCCCCGCCAGCGTCGGTGATAATTCCCCAGCCTCTCCGGGTCGGCCTTCCCCCTATCGACCACCGTGATGGTGGGAGTATGGCAGTTCGGCAATTGGGCGGCAAGCCGAGGTTTGTAAAGGATGGGCAAACATCGGTTCTGTGTCGCGTCGGCCCGAGCGGGCCTTCGTGCGTACGTTGACAGCGGAAAGTCGCCGGGTGATCCCGTAACGTGACAGCATGCCGCCGTGGCCCATTGGGCGCGCCTTTTCCGGCCCACTCGGCGATTGGCGGACGCGTTCTTGCGTGCTAGGCGTCCGGTGCGTGTCCGGGTGGTCACCGCGACGGCGCTCCCGTCGTCGAACCGTCGGCGGCTGAAGCCGCCCTCCCGTCGGCGGCGGTTCCGCACCGGGTGGGCCGGAAACCCTCGACGTCATCCCGGGTAAGCGCAGCTCAACTCAGTGTCAACATGGCCGGCGGGCGGTCCGGCGGCAATGGTCGCGGTGCGGCCCGGCGTGGGAGCGCTGACGGTCGGAAGGGGGCCGGGGGTGCCTGCCGGCCCGCCGGCCCGGACCGGCGACGAGCCGCTCCCGGGTGCGGGCGGGCGGCTCGACAATTGTTAAAGGTTCCCGATTGTTGCGGCGTGCGACATCGCCTGCCCGAAGTGCGACTGCGGGCCGCCGGGTCGCCCGGGGATCGGGACTCGACGCGCGCCGCCGATGCGCCACCAGATTCGGACCTTTGGGAAATTCACCGATTATGTTGTTAAAAAAGAATTATGCGCCCAGGGGTCTGTCGGCGGGCGCCGGTGTCGCTGCGTGGCCGACGGAATGCGGTCGGACAAGTGTAACCGACATCAATGTCCCGGCGACTCATTACTGCTGATCGACAATTTTCCGTCAAAAGCCGACTCCAATGTCCGCCGCTGTCGGCGAGTGGCCGTCCATCCATAGTGTCGGCCGCAGGAAAGGGCGGTCCGGCCCGCCGCTGTCGAAAACCGGACGAGATCCTGTCCTACCTGGCCTGTCGCCCCCGCAGGGGACCCGGTCCGGGCAGCTAGGGGTTGTGCCGGGCCGATAGCCCGGCCTAATTTCGGGGCACCCGTTTCCATCATCGGGATAGTCGGATATGGGGCCCTGCCCCGTGACCTGAAGGGTTCTGTGGCCGTCGTGATGTTCCACCTGCTGCCGCGACTCGTTGCCGCCCTCCGCAGGGGATAGCGCAGATGACACTGCTGCCGGCGCTGCGGGGATTCGGCGCGGACCGGGCCGATGCGGTCACGGTGGCCGGCGGCACGCTCTCCAGCGAGGCCCTGCTCGGCTGCGTCACCGCGGTCGCCGACCGGATCAGGGGCGCGGGCGCGGTCGCCGTCGACGGCACACCGACCCTGGAGACGGTGGTGGGAATGCTCGGCGCCGTCCACGCGGGCGTACCGCTCGTACCACTGCCCCCCGACGCGGACGAGTGCGAACGGGGCCGCATCCTGCGCCAGTCCGGAGCGACGGTGCTCCTCGGCCGCAACCGGTCCGACACCCACCGGCTGCCCACCGTCCCGGTCGACCTGCGGGAGCGCTCCTCGACACCGCACCCCGAGCCGACGCCGGGCACCGACGCGGTCATCCTCTACACCGGTGGCGCCGGCGGGCCATCACGCGGGGTACGCATCTCGCGTCGCGCCATCGCCGCCGACCTCGACCTGCTGGCCGACGCGTGGCGGTGGAGCGAGGAGGACGTCGTGGTCCAGGGCGCGCCGCTGTTCCGGGCGTACGGCCTGGTCGTCGGCCTGCTCGGCGCGTTGCGGGTCGGCAGCCGCTTCGTCCACCTCGACCGCAACGCCGCCGCCGGACCGGTCGGCACCATGTACCTGGGGTTGCCCGAGCAGTGGGCGAAGATCGCGCTGAACGCCCGGTGGGCCCGGTCACTGTCGGCGGCGCGGATCCTGATCTCCGCGGACGCCCCACTGGCCTGCGCCGTGGCCGAACGCCTCCGGCTGCTCACCTCGCACACGCCGGTCCAGGCGTACGGCACCACCGAGACGCTCATCGCGCTGACCGGGCGGGCCGACGACCACCCGGTCGCCGGTGCCGTCGGCACCCCCCTGCCCGGCGTGGAGACCCGGGTGCTGGACCGCGAGGCCCGACCGGTGCCGGCCGACGGCGAGTCGGTCGGCGAGTTGAGCATCTGCGGGCCGACGCTGTTCAGCGGCTACGTCGAGGGCGGGCGGGGCCATGCCGCCGGTCACTGGCACGCCACCGGCGACCTGGCCACCGTGGCCGCCGACGGCTCGTACCGGATCATCGGTCGGCGCGGGCTCGACGTGCTGCACTGCCGGGGCCGGCGAATGCACGCCGGGCAGATCGAGGAGGCGTTGCTGAGTCATCCCGGCGTCCGGGAGGCCGCCGTCGTCGGCACGCCGCACGACGCGCTCGGCGAGCAGGTCACCGCGTACGTCGTCGCCGAGGGGTTGACCGCGCAGGTGCTCATCGACCACGTCGGCCGGTACCTCTCCGCGGGTCAACGGCCCCGGCGGGTGCACTTCGTCGACGAGCTGCCGCGCAGCGCGCTCGGCCGGATCAGGAAGTCCCTGCTGATCGCCGCCGGTTGAGCCGACCGGACCGTGGGCGGCGGTCCATCGACGTCCGCCCCGCAGTCAGCCCTCCACCCAGCCGTGCCGCCGGGCCAGGTCCAGCATCCGGGCACGCACCGCCACGATCTGCGCCCCGGTCAGGTCCGACACGGAGGTGACCAGCGCCTCGGTGGTCTCCGTGCAGAAGGCCCGCTCGGAGAGCACGTCGCACAGGCCCTCGTCGTCCTCCGCACCGCCCGTGGCCGGCCCGCCGTCCCTGCTGCGCCCGCCGGTGAACGCCACGCCGGCCCGGGAGGGCGCCGCGGTGCCGGCCGCCCCGTTGCGCTCCGCGCCCACGGCAGCGCCCACCACCCGCACCAGCACGGCCTTGGGGCCGCGGTCGGTCCCCACCGCCTCGTACTCCACCGGGACACCGGGCGTCAGCGCCCACTTGTCGCCGTCCAGCATGTTCGCGTGCACGAACACGTCGTCGCTGCCGTCGTCCGGGGCGATGAACCCGTAGCCCCGCACCTCGTCGAACCGCACCACCTTGCCAGTGAGCATCGCTTTCCCGCATCCATCCGACCAAAATCCGCGTGCCCCGCCCATGGAACCGGGGCCCGCCCCCAGACTGGCAGCCGCCCGCGCGGCCCGGCACCCGTACCCGACCCCTATGGTGCACCGTACCGTCGGTGCCGGCGCGGCGCGGCTCCCCGCAGCGCCTAGCATCGGCGGACGTGATCGAGCAGATCCTGCCCCCCGCCGTGGCGGTGGCCGAGGCCTTCACGGACCCCGCCGACCTGACCCTGTTCCCCGAGGAAGAGGCGCTGGTGGCCCGGTCGGTGGAGAAGCGTCGCCGGGAGTTCACCACCGTGCGGCACTGCGCCCGCACGGCCCTCGGCGAGCTGGGCCTCGCGCCGGTGCCGATCGTCTCCGGCGCGCGCGGCGCCCCGGTCTGGCCGGCCGGCGTGGTCGGCAGCATGACGCACTGCGACGGCTACCGGGCGGCGGTCCTCGGCCGTACGACCGCGTTCGCCACCCTCGGCGTGGACGCCGAGCCGCACGCGCCGCTGCCCGACGGGGTGCTCGACGCGATCGCGCTGCCGGCCGAGCTGGCGCGCACCGCCACGCTGGGCGCGGCCCGCCCCGCCGTCTGCTGGGACCGCCTGCTGTTCAGCGCGAAGGAGTCGGTGTACAAGGCGTGGTTCCCGCTCACCGGCCGGTGGCTGGACTTCTCGGAGGCGGACATCGTGATCGATCCGGCCGGCACCTTCGAGGCCCGGCTGCTGGTGCCCGGCCCGGTCCTCGGCGGGATCCCGGTGACGACCTTCGCCGGCAGGTTCCTGGTCGAGCGGGGACTGGTCGCCACCGCGATCAGCATCCCGGCCGTCCGCTCCTAGTCCGCCGTCAGCCTGGTCTTCTGCACCTTGCCGAGGGCGTTGCGGGGCAGCGCGTCGACCAGGCGTACCTCGCGTGGCCGTTTGTGCGCCGACAGGTGCCGGGCCACGAATTCGATCAGTTCGGCCCCGTCCACCCCGTCGCCCACCACGTACGCGGTGACCTGCTGGCCGAGGTCGGGGTGCGGGGTGCCCACCACGGCGGCCTCGCGGACCCCCGGGTGCGCCAGCAGGGCGTCCTCCACCTCGCCGGCGCCGATCCGGTAGCCGCCGCTCTTGATCAGGTCGGTGGACGCCCGCCCGACGATCCGGTGCCAGCCGTCCGGGTCGACGGTGGCGACGTCCCCGGTGCGGAACCAGCCGTCCGGGGTGCGGCTCGCCGCGTCGGCGTCCGGACGGTTCAGGTAGCCGTCGAACAGGGTGGGGCCGTCGACCTGGAGCTCGCCCATCGCCACCCCGTCGGCGGGGAGCGTGGCGCCGTTCTCGTCGACCAGCCGCGTACGCACCCCGGGCAGCGGCAGCCCGACAGTGCCCGGCCGGCGCGGCCCGTCCGCCCGGGCGCTCACCGTGATCAGGGTCTCGGTCATCCCGTACCGCTCGACGGGCCGGTGCCCGGTGAGGGTGGCGAGGTCCGCGAAGACCGCCGCCGGCAGCGCCGCGCTGCCCGAGACGAGCAGGCGCGCCGGACGCAGTGCCCGTGCCGCGTCCGGGTCGGCGACGATCCGGGACCACACGGTCGGCACGCCGAAGTACACCGAGCCCTTGGCGGCGGCGTACCGTTCGGGTCGCGGCCGGCCCACGTGGTGCAGCCGGCCACCCAGCCGCAGCGGCCCGAGCACGCCGAGCACCAGCCCGTGCACGTGGAACAGCGGCAGGCCGTGCACCAGCAGGTCGTCCGGCGTCCACGCCCAGGCGTCGGCCAGCCCGTCCAGGCAGGCGGCGATGGCACGGCGGGAGATCACGGCGCCCTTCGGGGCGCCGGTGGTGCCGCTGGTGTAGAGGATCACCGCGGTGCTGGCCGGGTCCGGCTCGGGGTGGACGGTGTCCGAGCGCCGGCTCAGGTCGACGGGCACGACGGCCCGGCCCGCGCCCTCGGCGGTGCGCTCCGCGCCGGTCGGGACCAGCAGCGCCGTCGCCTGCGAGTCGCGCAGGATGTGGTCGCGCTCCATCGGCCCGGCGTCCGGCGGGACCGGCACGACCGCCGCTCCGGCGGTGAGGGCGCCGACCACCCCGACCACTGTCTCCAGGGTCGCGGTGGCCTCGATGGCGACCCGGTCGACGCCGTGCAGCTCGTCGGCCACCGCCGCGGCCAGGCGACGCAGCTCCACCCAGGACACCGCGCGGTCGTCGACGCGGATGGCGTCCGGACGCTCGTCGGTGCCTCCCGCGAGCCAGCTCAGCAGCGGCATGGTGCGACCCCTCTCCAGCGGCTCGGGCCCGGGCCGGTCCGGCCGGGCGTGCCGCGGCGGCCGGACGGCGGCACCCGGGACGCCGGTAGGGTCGGTGGGGCGCCGGCGGATCCAGGTGGGCGCGGTGCGCCGCGCCGGCGGGCCCGGAACGACGGTCCTGACCGTAGTCGGGGGCACCCCGGCCTGCCACCCCTACCGGGCGGCGCGCCGGGTCGGACGGGCGGGAGGTGACGTCGGTGGTCGCGGACGCGACGGCGTGGACGGCGGTGCCGGGCGGTGTCCGGGCCGTGGTGCTCGACCTCGACGGGGTGCTGGTCGACAGCCTCGCCGTGGCCAGGGAGGCGTTCGCCCTGGCGTACGCCGAGGTGGTCGGCGACGGCGTCGCCCCGGTCGAGGAGTACTGCCGCCACCCGGGCCGGTATCTGCCGGAGGTGCTGGAGCTGATGGGCCTGCCGGCGACGCTGGCCGGACCGTTCGTGCGGGAGAGCAACCGCCTCGCGCACCGGGTCGCCCCCGTCGACGGGGCGCCGGAGCTGCTCCGCACCCTGCGCCGGCGGGGGATCGGGCTGGCCGTGGCCACCGGCCGCAGCGGGGTCCGCGCCCGCGACCTGCTCGGCCGGCTCGGTCTGCTCCCGCTGGTCGACCACGTGGTGGGCTCGGACGAGGTGCCCCGGCCGAAGCCCGCTCCGGACATCGTGCGGCGGGCGCTGCGCCTGCTCGGGGCCCGCCCCGGGGAGGCGCTGATGGTCGGCGACGCCCCCAGCGACCTGGCCAGCGCGCGGGCGGCCGGGGTGCTGGCGGTGGCCGCGCTGTGGGGCGAGTCCGACGCGGAGACCCTGCACGCCGCCGGCCCGGACGTCGTCCTGACCCGACTCGACGAGCTGCTGCCGTTCTGCCCGGCCCGCCGGTGACCGACCCGCGTGGACGGACACCTGCGGTGACCGGCCGGCACCCCTGCCCCCGCGCCACGTTCGCGGTCGGCACCCCTGTCCCGGGCCGATTCCCGGTTCGATACCCCCGATTTGTCAGCCGATCAGTTGATCGGCGCATCGGTTGGCCGGATGATGTCGGGCGTCGGTCGGCCGGCTCCGGCCGACCCGGCCCGTTCCCGCAAGCCGACGCCGCGATCAGCCGAGGGGTCCCGCCCTTCTCGACGGCAACCCGCACGTGAAGGAGGACCACCCCCAATGCCGGTCATCGAAGTCGATCATCTGCAGAAACGGTACGGCGAGAAGATCGCGGTCGACGACGTCTCCTTCACCGTGGAACAGGGCGAGATCTTCGGCGTGCTCGGCCCGAACGGGGCCGGCAAGACCACCACGGTCGAGTGCGTGCAGGGGTTGCGTCGTCCCGACGGCGGCACCATCCGGGTGCTCGGGCTCGACCCGATCCGCGACCGCACCGAGGTGCGGCAGCGCGTCGGCGCCCAGCTCCAAGAGAGCCAGCTGCCGGACAAGGTGCGGGTGTGGGAGGCGCTGGACCTGTACCGGTCCTTCTACCGCAACCGGGCCGACATCGACGAGCTGTTGACCGACCTCGGCCTGGCCGAGCAGCGCAACACCTACTTCCAGAAGCTCTCCGGCGGGCAGAAGCAGCGGTTGTCGGTGGCTCTGGCACTGGTCGGCAGGCCGGAGGTCGCCATCCTCGACGAGCTGACCACCGGCCTCGACCCGCAGGGCCGCCGGGACACCTGGGACCTGGTCGAGCGGATTCGCGACCGGGGCGTCACCGTCGTGCTGGTCACCCACTTCATGGAGGAGGCGCAACGCCTCTGCGACCGGCTCGCGATCATCGACAAGGGGCGGGTGGTGGCCATCGACAGCCCCGCCGGCCTGCTGACCCGGGTCGGCAGCGAGCACCGGGTGCACTTCCGTCCCGCCGAGCCGGTCGAGGACGCCCTGCTGCTCGCGGCGCCCGACGTGACGGGGGTGTCCCGTTACCGCGACGAGGTGACGGTGACCGGCACGAAGGACGTGCTCCAGTCGGTCATGTCCGTGCTCAACGGGCGCGGGATCCGCTACGACGGGCTGCGGGTCGAGCAGCCCACCCTCGACGACGCGTTCGTCTCCCTCACCGGCCGTTCGGGCCGGACCGCCGCGCAGTCCCCGACCGACGGGAGGTCGTCGTGAGCGCCCTGTCCAAGCTGATCGCCGTCGAGACGAAGCTGTTCCTGCGGGAACCGGTGTCGTTGTTCTTCGTGTTCGCCCTGCCGATCGGCCTGATGCTCGTCTTCGGGTTGCCGCAGCGCGCCGGCACGGCCGCCGACACCGGGCAGCACGCCGAGCAGACCTTCCTGCCGTCCCTGGCGCTTGCCCTCACCATCGGCATGCTCGCGCTCTTCACCCTGCCGATGGCGCTCGGCATCTACCGGGAACGCCGGGTGCTGCGCCGCCTGGCGACGACTCCGGTGCAGCCCGCCCTTCTGCTGGTGGCGCAGGTGGTGGTCAACCTCGTGATGGGCGTCCTCGGCGCGGTGGTCACCGCGATCGCCGTACGGTTCCTGCTGGACCAGCCGGCGCCGGCCAACGTTCCCGGGTTCGTGCTGGCCTTCCTGCTCGGGGTGGCGTGCCTCTTCGCCGTCGGTCTGCTGATCGCGGCGCTGGCGCCGTCCGCCCGGGCGGCGCAGTCGATCGGCCCCGCGCTGTTCTTCCCGCTGCTCTTCCTGGCGGGCGCCTGGCTGCCCCGCGACCGGATGCCGAGCGCGCTGGCCGCCATCGCCGACTACTCGCCGCTGGGCGCCACGGTGGACACCCTCGGTGCGGCGTGGGCGGGCGCCAACCCGGAGCTGCCGCAGCTGATCGCCCTGGCGGTGACGGCCGTGGTCGGCTCCGCGGCGGCCACCCGGTTCTTCCGCTGGGAGTGATCCTCCGCACCCGCGTGGCCGGTGCGGGGGACGTCGTCGCTGCCCAGGGCCGTTCCTAGGGGTGGCCTAAGGGTGTCCGCCGAATGTGATCTGGATTACGTTCGGAGCAGAAGGGCGCCCGGTCACCGGACAAGGACGTTCGACCGCGAAGCGTCCGTTCACCCGGCAACGGGTGTCGTCAGGCCTGTGTGGACGTGTCTGCCGCCGTGCGGCGGCTCGTCCGAGGTGTGCGGAATGCGACGGAGGTCGTGCCATGAAGGACGTTTCGCAAGCTGATTCGGTCACCCGGGACGCAGTCGGCGTCATCGACGTCGTCCTGGAGGGCGGTCCGGTCGATCTGCCGACCGACCTGCGCAGCCGCCAGGTGGCGCGGGTGGAGGAGAAGATCAAGGTCCTGCACTACGGCGGGTACGAGCACTTCGAACGGGGCGCCACCCCGCCGGCGGTCGACCTTCCGGTGGTCTTCCGCTGGACCGGTCGGACCCGGATCGCCGAGTAGGGGAAGGGCGGCACCAGTCACATGAGGGCACAGAACCACCGGCCGGGTCCCCACCTGACGGTCAGCGACACGAACGAGGCCATCGCCTTCTACACGGATGTCTTCGACGCCGTCGCGATCGTACGGGAGTGTCTGCTCGACGGGCACGTCCTGCACGCGGAACTGGCCGTCGGCGGCCACCGCCTGACCGTCAGCGAGTGGTACGAGGCGGGCGCGCCGTCGGCGGTGGAGAGCCGCGACGACGTGCTGACCATCGAGCGGACCGACCCCGAGTCGGTGCTGCGGCGGGCGGTGGCCGCCGGTGCCCGCGTCGAGACGCCGGCGGATCCGTCGCGCCAGGTGACGCTGCGCGATCCCGCCGGCCTGTGCTGGACCGTCGTCGGCCCGCAGCGGGCGGCGTAGGCGAACACCCGCGACGCCCACCGCTGCGTCGGTCATCGCACCGCGCGGGAGCGGTGGGCGTTGCGGGTGCGCAGGGCGAAGAAGAGCGCCGCCGCCCGGCGGACCTCACCCGACCGCCGGGGATCCGCGGCGATCTCGTGCAGCAGGTCCCGGTCGGCGCGGTCCGCCGCCAGCGTCGTCAGCAGCGAGAAGCACTCCCGGGCGGCGTCCCGGCCGCCGGGACCGTCCGCGCCGCCGGACCAGTGGGTGAGCAGCGCCGCCAGCACGTCCGCCCGGAACGCCGGCGCGCCGGCGGCGGCCGTGCCCCGGCCGGCGAGCAGGTGACCCGCGGCGATCGCCCCGACCGGCTCGGTCAGCCGGGCGCGCAGGAAGGCCGGCGTGACGGCGGCCCGGCTGATCGCCTGCAACGCGACGAACCGCGCCGAGCCGGTGTTCATCAGCGTCACCCACTCGTCCGGCCGCCAGTCGCGGGCGAGCGGCCCGGCCGCCAGGTACTCCACCAGGCTGGGCCAGACCGAGGCCAGGGCGTGGCGGTCGGCCCGGAAGAGGTCGGTGGCGAGCAGGATCTGCCGTACCCGCGCGGGCCAGTCGGGCAGCACCGTCGCCGGGACAGCCGGGGCGTGGGCCGCCGACCAGTCGACGACCGCCGCCACCGGGTCGGCGCCAGCGACGGCGGCGGTCGCCGCCACCTCGACGAGGTCGGTGTGCCGGGTGTCCAGCCAGGCGGCGACCGCCTCGCCGTCGGGCGGGCGGTGCCGCAGCGCCGCGCAGGCGGCGTCGAGGCTGGCCCGGCCGCCGCGCAGCAGGGCGCGGACGAACTCGTCGAGCAGGGCGGCCGGGCCCGCCGGCGTGGCCGCCTCCGCCTGCCCGCCCTCCCAGACCAGCACCGCGACGGTGGCGGTGAGCGGGTTGTGCACCGGCCCGGTGATGCGCTGGGCGTGGGTCCAGTCCAGGAACCTGCGGGCCGTGCCGGCGTCGGGGAACCAGCGGGCCGCCAGCAGCGCCACGTCCGCGTCGGTGAAGTGCGCCAGGTGGTACGCCGGATAGCCGTCGCCCAGCACGGCCAGCTCGTCCTCCGCCAGGTGCCGCGTGGTCACCATGACCCGCCAGGGCCTCGACGGGCCGGCCGGGCCGGGGGAGCGGGCCAGCTCCGCGAGGCGGTTCAGGACGACGGCCCGTTCGTCCGGGTCGGCCACTGCGTCGAGCGCGTCGACGCAGACCAGCCACCGCCGGCCGGGGGCGGGGGCCTGTTCGACGTCGAGCGGGGCGCCGTCGCGCGGGTACGCCTCGGCGAGCGCCGCGGACAGCGGCTGGCGCACCAGGGCGGCGGCCGGCAGGCTCACCAGCACCGGCCCGGGCGGGCAGCGCCGTCGCCGCCCGCGCCCGGCGAGCCACCGCTGCGCCGAGCGGGCGCTCTCGTAGCGCACGAGCGCCGTCTTCCCGCTGCCCGGCTCCCCGATCAGCAGCACGTTGCCGGCGCCGGTGAGCAGGTCCGCCACGTCGACGCCGTCGCCGGACGCGGCGAGCCGTGGCACCGCGCGGCGCGGCACGTACACCTCGGACAGCGGCTTGACGTAGCCGCCGAAGCGGTGCGGGTGGACGATGCCGGCGTCGGCCTCGCCGCGCCAGACCGGGCGCAGCGCGGCCCACCAGCCGCGCCGGCCCCGGGAGTGGCGGCGGACGGCGACGACCGCGGTGACGAGCGCCAGCGTGCCGCTGACGACGCTGGCGACCTTGTCCGAGACGTCCAGGTCCATCGGCGGTCAGGACCGGCCCGCGCCCGGCCGGTCCGCCGACAGGTGGTGGGTGCCGCATCCCTGGCAGTACGCGCCGGTCTGCTCCTCGCGGCAGTGCCGCCACGGCGCGGGCGGTCCGGCCGGCGCGACCCGCTGCGCCGGCGGCTCCTGCGGTCCCCACCGGGACGTGTGGTGCGCCACGACCAGGGAGGACTGCGTGAGTCGGACGTCGACGTCGGGCTTGAGGCGGACCCGGCCGTCGGCGGCGTCCAGGACGTCCACGACGCGGGCGAGCAGGGCGACGTCGTCGTCGCGGCCCGTGGCGTGGGCGAGCGCCACCGCGCGCCCGAGCTGCTCCTCCGCCTCGACGACCCGGCCCGCCCGGGCGGCGGCCAGCCCCCGCTGGACCGCCGCCGCGTAGTCCTGCTGGCGGGTGTAGTACGCGACGCTCTCGTTGATCTCCGAGTACCGCAGTGCGTCCTCGGTCCACTCCACGTCGAGTGGCACCTCGACCGGCGTGGTGGCCGCGCCCGCGTGGACGCTCAACCAGCCGATGCGCCGGCTCACCCCGGGCGCCATCGCGTCGACCTCCAGGGCGACGTGGTAGTCCCGCTGGTCGTGCGGGCTCCACGCGCCGACCGGGTAGTCGGTGCCCAGCTCGCCGGCCGGCTCGCCGCGCCCGCTCAGGTCGGCCAGCGCCGGGTGCACCTGCTTGACGAAGCGGACCCGGGCCAGTCCGGTGGTGCGCACCCGGAGCCGGACGTCGGGGACCCGCCGGGACATCGCGCGGGTCAGCACCGCCCGGAAGTCGTCGGCGAGCCCCGTGAGGTCCTCGACCGGCACGACGGGGTTGGCGCCCAACGCCTCCGCGATGCCGAGCAGTTCCGCCGCGTCCCAGTCGTGCACGCCGTCGGCGGAGCCGATGGCGCGGCAGTCGACGGTGAACCGGCCGACGCAGTCGTCCACCGCTGCCCGCAGGTCGGCGGGGAGCTGGGACTCGTTGCGTCCGTCGGTGAGCAGGATGACGTGCCCGATCGCGTCCGGTCGTGTGGCCAGCAGGTGGCGGGCCAGCAGCAGCCACGTGCCGATGGCGGTGCCGCCGTGCGGCGTCACGTGCCGCAACGCGTTGCGGGCGGCGGCCCGGGTGGTCTCGTCGGCGACCGCCAGCCGCCGGTCGCTCGGGTAGACCATCGTGGCGCGGGCGGTGCCGGCCACCACAGCGAACGCGACCCCGTCGGGCAGGGCGTCGATGGCCGCGGCGGTGGCCCGCCGGGCGGCGCGCATCTTGGCCTGGGGCGCGCCCATCGAGCCTGAGGAGTCGAGCAGGATCACCTCCGCGAGGTCGTCGTGCCGGACGTCGGCATGGACGGGTTCCTCGCCCCGGACGGTGGCGACCACGTCGAGGACCGCCCCGTCGGCGGAGACGCACTCGGTGTGGTGCGCGCGCAGCCGCAGCGGCAGATCGTTGGCGGGGGACACGGGTGACCTCTTTCCGTCGGGGCCGGCGGCCGGGATCACCACCACGTCACCGGCCGGTACGCGTTGGCCAGCTCGACGAGCGCGATTCGCTCGCGCCGGTCGGCGGTGCGCCGGGCGCGGGAGCGGCAGCGGCGCTCGAAGGCGCGACGGAGGGCGTCCTCGTCGAGCCGGTGACCGAACAGCCGCCGGCCGCCGTGGCGCTCCTCGGTCAGGTCGCAGTGCAGCGCGATCCGCAGGATGTGCGCCTCCACCTCCTCGCGTTCGCCGAACGGGGGCAGCTTGTCGACGATCGCGGCGGCGTCGAGCGCCGTGTCGAGCCGGTGCCCGTCGTCCGGCGCGTCGAGCAGGATGCGCACCGCACAGGTCACCGCCGCCGTCGAGGCGCGGGAGGACTCCGGCACCCGCAGCAGGGCGTCCGCCGCGCTGCGCGCGTCCGCCGTCGCCAGCAGGCAGCGGGCCAGCCCGAACGCCGCGCCCACCACGCCCGGGTCGGCGTCCCACACCCCCTGGTAGTGGTCGGCCGCCGTGCGCGGGTCACCGTCGAGTTCGCAGGCCACCGCGTACGCGAGCCGCGTGGACACCTCGCCGGGCAGCCAGCCGTAGACCTGCGCGAACCAGCGCCGGGCGGTGCCGGCGTCCCGCCCCACCAGGGCCACCAGGGCGCGGTGCCACCACAGCGCCCAGTCCCGCGACTCCTCGGGGAAGTCGGCGAGCAGCGGGCCGGCCTCGTCCACCCGCCCGGTGGCGAGGTGGGCCCGGACGGCGCGGTAGGTCACCTGCGCGGTCTGCTCCGGGGCGGTCCGCAACAGCTCGATGAGCTCGGCCGGGTCGGCGGCGCCGAGCGAGGCGAGGAACCCGGCGGCCGGGTCGGCGCCGTCGACCAGGGGCACGGGCAGGCCGAGCATGATCTCCACGACGTCCAGGGCGTCGCGGTCGGTGTGCAGGGCGAAGGCGCACGCGGACGGGCTGAACAGGGTGGACCGGGTCGGCCGGGGCACGCCGTCGGCCGCCGAGCTGACCTGCCGTCGTACGCCCCGGACCTGTTCGCGCATCTCGGCGGCGGCGGCGAACCGGTCCTCCGGCGCAGCGGCGGTGGCCCGGGCGAGCAGCCGCAGGAACGGGTCGAGCCGCGCGGGCACGGGCAGCCGCAGCACGTCCTGCCCCGGCGGGATCCGGGTGACCTCGGTGGACCGGGGCACCAGGGTCAGCGCGGCGAGGGTCCGGCCGACGGTGTAGAGGTCCGACCGCACGCTCGGGCCGGCGGGCCCCAGCCGCTCCACCTCCGGAGCGGTGTAGCCCGCGGTGCCCCACGCCGGGCTCACCGTGTTGTCGATGCGGCGGGCCGCGCCGAAGTCGACCAGCTTGATCGGGTCGTTGGTGCCCTGGCCGCCGACCCGCATCACGTTCTCGGGCTTCAGGTCGCAGTAGAGCCAACCCTGGTCGTGCAGGTACTCGAAGGCGTCGAGGATCTGCACGGCGTATCCCAGCGCCTGCGCCACGTCCACGGCGGTGGAACCGCCGCCCGGGCCGGCCGCGCTGCGGGCCTCCTCCAGGGTGCCGCCGTTGACGTACTCCATCACCAGGTAGCCGGCGTCCCGGTCGGACTCGGGCCGCAGCGCGTGGGTGATGGTGACGATCCTCGGGTGGTTCAGCGCGATCAGCGCCTGCCGCTCGGCGACGAACGCCGCGATGGCCTCCCGGTCCTCCGGGTTGCGTTGCCCCTTCAGCACCCGCCAGGCGCCGTCCATGTCCTCGTCCCGGGCGAGGAACACCCAGCCGACGCCGCCGTTGCCGAGACAGCCCTCGATCCGGTACCGCCCGGCGCGCAGGTCGCCGTCGGCCAGGGGCGGGGTGAAGGAGTACCGGGTGCCGCAGTCGGGGCAGAAGCCGGCTACCCGGGGCAGCCGGGGACCGCGGTGGCGGGGGCAGCTCGTGTTGCCGCAGTAGCGGGAGTGCTCGGGCACGACCGCCTGCGACACCACCGCCGTCAGGGGGTCGTGCGGCCGGGCGGTCGGCAGCACGGCCGGTCGCTCCCAGGGCCGGGACGTCGTACGCAGCGGCCGTGGGCCGACCTCCGCAGCCGGTACCGGCCCGCCGGCGGCTGCGGACCCGGCGCCGGCCCCGACGCACTCGTGCCCCCAGAGCCGGCAGAACCCGTCCTGGTCGACGGTGCCGGGGCAGTTGCGTTCCGCGCAGCCGCGGCTCGCCGTCATCGCGTACCCCCGTTCACGGCCTGCTGGTAGGCCCGCACCGCGCGGCTCGCGGCGGTCACGGTGAAGGCGTCGGGGCGCAGCGCGGCCAGCGCCTCCCGGTAGGCCAGCTCGACCTGCGGGTGCTCGGCCCGGCCCTCGTCGGCGGCCTTCTGCCGGTACGCCTCCAGCCGGCCGGTCAGCTCCACGTGGCAGCCCCGGCGCAGCCGGCGCCGCGCGGTGTCGGTCCGCTCGACCGCGCGGTCGACGGCGGCCCGCAGCGAGCCGTCGTCGCGTTCCGGCTGGACGTCCCCCCGCCACCACTGGCCACGGCCCGCCGCCTCGGCGGCGGTGAGCCGGTCCAGCAGCCCGTCGAGCGCGAGCGCCGCCAGGGGATCCGTCCCGTCGCCCAGCCCCTCGCCGGCGGCCTCCGTCGCGAGCTGCCGGAGCCGCTCGACCGAGGAGCGCAGCCGCTGCGCCCGGACCGCCAGCCGGTCCCGGCCGTACGCGTCGACGATCCGGCGGATCCGGGCCACGTGCTCGCGGGCCGCGACCAGGATCTCCTGGACGTCCATCGCCTGCACCTGCACCGGCTCGCCGGTGGCGGCGGTGAACCGGACCTCGCACGGGCCGGTCAGCAGCCGGGCCAGGGCCTCCTCGCCCGCGTCCGTCGACCGGTCGATCCCGTCGAGGTCGTCGACCAGCCGGTCGAGGGCCAGCGACAGGCAGCCGAGCCGGTGCAGCAGGTCCCGGGCCTCCTGCGCGGGCGCGGCGGCCGGGCCGTCGGGCTGCCGGAAGGCGTCCGTGACCAACTGCTGCACGTCGAGCAGGTGCTCGCAGACCCAGGCGTGCGCGGCCAGGGTGGCGTCGAGGCGTTCCCGCACGGCCATCCGCCCACCGTCCATCAGTCGGCCGGCCGGGGGGTGGCCGGCGCGGGGTCGGGGGGCGGCCACCCGGTGGTGACCGGCCCGGGCGAGGGCATGCCCCGGTCCCGGTGCCCGGCGAGCCACCGGTCGTGGGCCTGCTGCCACACCACCGCCGTACGCGGCTGCGCCAGCACGTGGTTGACGAACGCGACCAGCTCCCGGCCGTCGGTCAGGCGGAACGCGAAGGCGTGCGGCTCGTCGGTGAACCAGGTGCATTCCTCGTCCCGGTGCTGGTCACAGGACCGCCTCTCCGGCCGGGGCGCCTCGGTCACCAACGTCGTGTCCGGGGCCATCCGGGCGAAGCCCAGCAGGATGTTGTCGTCGGTGCTGACCCCGTCGACCTGCTTCTGACGCAGCATGACCAGGCAGTCGACCGGGTGCGGGGCGTGCACCGGGACCGGCCGCAGGCCGCCCGCGGTGCGGTAGCCGGCGATCATCGCCAGCGAGGTGGTGTCCGTGGCGGCGCAGACCCGCCGGCCGCCGAGCTGTTCCATGCCCGCGAACTCGGGCGTGCCGTCGGCGTTCCTGCGGACCAGCACCGTCTGCCCGGAGTCGAGGTAGTCGTTGGAGAACAGCACCCGCCGGGCCCGCTCGCAGGACGCGGTCAGCGACGTGGCGACGACGTCGATCTCCCCCTTGTCGAGCATGGCGAAGGCGCCCTGGCCGGGCGGCACGGCCTTGAAGGTCAGCCGGTTGCGCGGGTCGTCGGCCGGCCAGAGGGCGCGGGCCACCGCCAGCATCAGCTCGATGTTGAAACCCTCGAACCGCTGGGTGCTGGCGTCCCAGTGGCTCATGGTGGCGTCGGACGGGTCCACGCCGGCGACCAGTTCGCCCCTGTCGAGGATCTGGCGCGGGGGCGTCGGGTCGGGCGGGAGGCTGCGGCGTACCGGGCAGACCCCGCCGGTCGCGTCGGTGGTCGGCGTCGTGGCCACCCCCGGTGGCCGCGCGGGGGGCGCGGGAGCGGGTGCCGCCGGCGCGGCGCACCCGGCCAGCGCCGCCAGGAGCGCGAGCGACGCGGCCCGGCGCCGGGGCCGCGTCGGGGTCCGCCGGGGTGTGGTCACTGGTACTCCAGGTGGCGCTGGCGCAGCCCGGCCACCACACCGGCGGCGGCGAGCAGGGTGACCCAGGCGGCTGGGCCGCCCAGGTGGTGGCGTGCCTCGGGCAGCCCGTCGACCATCCGGGTGACCTCCTCGTTGCGGGTGGTCAGTTCGGTCAGCAGGTGGCCCTCCGCCGCGACGAACGCCCGGCCCGCCGATCCCTCGGCGAGCACGGTGTCGACCGCGTCGCGGAACGCGTCGGGCGTCTTGATCTGCCGGGCCGGCCAGACGTCCCGCGCCAGGGCGGTGCAGTCGATCCGGTCCTTCGGTGGTTCCCGCCCCCCGGCGGGCTCGAGGCAGAGGTCCCGGCTGTCGAAGTCCGCCTTGTGCCCGGCCGGATCGACGCTCGCGCCGAGCCCCAGGTAGACGTCGGCCCGGCCGGCCAGCAGGGCGCCGAGCCGCTGCTGGGTGGCGCTCTGCGCGTCGATCGCCCGTTCCAGTTCCGGAAACCCCCGGTCGGCGTCCGGCCAGTGCCACCACGAGGAGACCAGCATGGCCAGCACGGCCGTGGTGGCCACCGAGGCCAGCAGCAGGCCCGCGTTCAGCCGGCGCCGGGTCCGCCGGCGCAGCCACACCTGCACCACCACCAGGGCGGCGAGGGCGCCCAGCGGCACCAGCACGGACGCGGCCAGCCAGGGCCGGGCGTCGGCGCGGGCGTCGAGCAGGAGCCTGGTGTCGTAGTTCCACAGGCCCTGGGCCGCGGTGAGCAGTTCGGTGGACATGTAGTGCGACGCCTCCCGCGCGTAGGCCGAGGCGAGCACCGCGCGGGCCGCCGGGCTGCCCGTCCCGGCCTGCTCCGCCGCCCCGGCCGGCGGGCAGGGCTGCCGGTTGCCCGTGGCCGTCGCGGAGAGCGGACCGGCGACCCGCAGGGCGGCGCACACCACGTCGCGGTAGACCTTCAACCGGGCGGCGATGGTCGCCAGCCGGGTGAGCCGGTCCGGGTCGCCGACGGCGTTGCCCATCGAGTCGGTCAGCGTGCGCTCCACCTCGTGGACGGACGCGTCATAGGCGGCCACCAGCGGGGCCCGTCGGTCCTCGGCCGGCGGCAGCAGGAAGACGGCGCTGGCCGCGACGTCCGCGTCGGCGAGGCCCTGGTAGATCTGCCGGGCGGTCGTGCTGGTGCCCACGGCGGTCGCCGCGGACCGCTCGCCCAGCGTGGTGGCCGACGCGCGGGACTGCACGGCGACGGCGGCGGTGGCGGCCAGCGCGGCGACCAGTACGGCGCCGCTGAGCACGATCAGCGCCGGGGTCGTCCGGAGCGCGTCGCGGAGCCGGCCGGTGCCGACGGAGCGGGTCGGCCCGCTGGCCGGGGCGGGCCGGTCGGCCCCGGGCTCGTCCCCCGTGTGCGACGCCATGCCCGTCCTCCCGCTCGCCGGGGCCTCCGGCGGCCTCCTGGCGGAAGGCGTCGCGGTACCGGAGGCGGCCCCGTCCGCCCCGCCGGGCGGTCACCCGGGTGGCCTGCGGCGGAGTCCGATAGCAGGTGGGTGATCGCGGGCGGGGGAGGACCAGGGTGGCACCGCGGCTGCACGGGTGGCACGCGTTTGTCCGGTATCTGACCTGAGCGTCACCGGTCGGCCACGCAGGGGAGCGGCCGGTCCGGTCAGGG